>JAFAIV010000192.1 GCA_019236545.1 Actinomycetota bacterium
GGACCGCGATCCGCGGCGGTACCGACGGCTCGGCCCTGACCGAGATGGGCCTGCCGACGCCGAACATCTTCACCGGCGGCCACGACGCGCACAGCGAGCGCGAGTGGATCTGCGTCGAGGACATGGGCCTCGCCGCGGCGACGATCGTCGAGCTCGCCAAGATCTGGGCCGAGTAGCGAGGCGGGCGGGGAGTATCGTCCCCGCATGAGCACCGATCCGGCCAGGCAGGGCCCGCGCGGGCCGCGCCTGCCGCAGCAGACGCCGCGGCCGCGGATCAACTGGGGCTGGTGGCTCGCGTGGATCGTCGCGCTGCTCGTCCTCAACTACTACTTCGCCGCCCGCACGATGCGCGCGGCGACGCGCGTCCAGGTGCCGTACAGCCCGTTCTTCCTCGACCAGATCCGGGCCGGGCACGTCGCCTCGATCACGTCGAAGGGCACGGCGATCCAGGGCACGTTCACGGTCGCCGAGAGCTACCAGGGCTCGGCGAGGACGCGGCTCTTCCAGACTGAGATCCCGGCCTTCGCGAACACCGACCAGCTGTCGAAGGTGCTCCAGCAGCACGGCGTCACGGTCAACGCGCAACCGCTCGACACCGGCTCGCCGCTCTGGGAGACGATCGTCTTCGGGATCGGCCCGACGCTCCTCTTCGTCGGCGTCCTCGTCTGGGCGATGCGGCGCGGCGCGTCGATGCAGAACGTCCTCGGCGGCTTCGGCCGCTCGAGCGCGCGCCGCTACGACCCGGGCGGCGACCGCGTGACGTTCAAGGACGTGGCCGGGATCGACGAGGCGAAGCAGGAGCTGAGCGAGGTCGTCGACTTCCTCAAGGAGCCGCAGAAGTACGCGAAGCTCGGCGCGCGCGTCCCGCACGGCGTGCTTCTGAGCGGCCCGCCCGGGACGGGCAAGACGCTGCTCGCGCGCGCGGTCGCGGGCGAGGCGAACGTCCCCTTCTTCTCGATGGCCGCGTCCGAGTTCGTGGAGGCGATCGTCGGCGTCGGCGCGTCACGGGTGCGCGACCTCTTCCAGAACGCGAAGGCCGCGGCGCCGTCGATCATCTTCATCGACGAGCTCGACGCGATCGGCCGCTCGCGCACCTCCGGCGTGGCCGGCTTCAGCGGCGGCAACGACGAGCGCGAGCAGACGCTGAACCAGATCCTCACGGAGATGGACGGCTTCGACTCCGGGACGGGCGTGATCGTCATCGCCGCGACGAACCGGCCCGACGTCCTCGACCAGGCGCTGCTCCGGCCGGGCCGCTTCGACCGCCGCGTCGCCGTCCAGCCGCCGGACAAGAACGGCCGCGAGGCGATCCTCCGCGTCCACACGCGCTCGGTGCCGCTCGGCGCGGACGTCGATCTGCCCGGGATCGCGGCGACGACGCCGGGAATGGTCGGCGCCGACCTCGCGAACCTCGTCAACGAGGCGGCGCTCCTCGCCGCGCGCCGCAGCCACGCCGAGGTCATGGAGGCCGACTTCACCGACGCGCTCGAGCGGATCGTCCTCGGCGCCGAGCGGAAGGTGATGATGAGCCCGGAGGACAAGCGGCGCACCGCCTACCACGAGGGCGGCCACGCGATCGTCGGAATGCTCACGCCGGGCGCCGACCCAGTGCGGAAGATCTCGATCATCCCGCGCGGCCAGGCGCTCGGCGTCACGTTCTCGGCCCCGGACGCCGACCGCTTCAACTACTCGGAGCAGGAGCTCGTCGCGAAGATCAAGGTCGCGCTCGGCGGCCGCTCGGCCGAGGAGGTCGTCTTCGGCGACCTGACGACCGGCGCCGAGTCCGACATCCAGCAGCTCACCAACATCGCCCGGGCGATGATCGGTCGCTGGGGGATGAGCCGCACGCTCGGGACGATCACGCTGATCCCGCAGGACGGACAGGGCCCGCTGCTCCCCGGCTCGGGCGAGGTCTCGGCGGAGACGCAGCGGCTGATCGACGAGGAGGTGCGCAAGCTCGTCGACTCGGCGCACGACGAGGTGCTGGCCCTCCTGCGACAGAACCGGGACAAGCTCGACTCGCTCGCGCACGCGCTCCTGGAGCACGAGACGCTCGACCAGCCGGACGCGTACGCAGCGGCGGGGATCGACCAGCCCGCCGGTGACGGCGCCGGCACCGAGCT
>JAFAIV010000282.1 GCA_019236545.1 Actinomycetota bacterium
CGCGCGCCCGCGCGCGGCGAACGCCAGCGCTGCCGCTTCGCCGTTCACGCCCGCGCCGACGACGGCTGCGGTCGCGGCGTCCGGCCGGCCGAGGGTCCCCGCCGCGAGCACCGCCGCGGCTCCCGTGCGGACGGCGGTGACCGCGCCCGCGTCGAGGACGGCAACGAGCGTGCCGTCCTCCGCCGATGAGACGAGCACGAGCCCCGAGACCGTCGGCAGGCCGCGCGCCGGGTTCCCGGGGAACGACGTCACCCACTTCAGGAGCGCGTAGCCGCCGCCGAGCGCCGGCATCGCGCGGAAGTCGCCCGCGGGGTACGCGGGAACGTAGACCTTCGGCGGCATCGTCCACTCGCCGCGGGCGTAGGCGACGAACGCCTCGCGCACGGCTTCGACCGCACGCGCGGGCGGGACGGCGGCGCGGACGTCCTCGGGGCCGAAGTAGCGGACGGGCATCCGCGAAACCCTAGTAGCGTGGGGGCGTGGGCATGTCGGACTACGTGCGCGGGCTGCGCGACCGGGTCGGGAACGATCTCCTCTTCATGCCGTCCACGCACTGCGCGATCCGCGACGACGCCGGGCGGCTGCTCATGGTGCGGCACTTCGAGGGGCGGTGGCAGCTCCCGGGCGGCGGGATCGAGCCGGGGGAGACGCCCGCGGACGCCGCGCGGCGCGAGTGCTGGGAGGAGGCGAAGGTGCTCGTCGAGCCGACGCGCATCCTCGGGACGTACGCCGGCCCCGAGTTCAGCGTCGTCTACGGGAACGGCGACCACGCGATGTGGGTCGTGACGATCTTCGAGGCGCGGCTGCTCGAGGGCGAGCCGCGGCCCGGCGACGACGAGACGATCGACGTCGGCTGGTTCTCCGAGGACGAGCTGGCGAGCCTCCCGATGTCGGAGGCGACGCGGCTGACCCTCCGCGGCGTGCTGGACGCCGTCCCGTTCGAGCCCGCGACCTGGCTCCCCTAGCCGGGCACCGCCTCGAACACGCCCGCCGCGTGGAGCACGTCGTGCGCCCACGTCCGCGCGTGCTGGAGCTCGCCCTCGTCGAGCGGGCCCTCACGGCCCTGGACGAGGAAGCTCTCCGGCGGGACGACGACCCACGCGCCGTGGTGGCGCAGCAGCCGCTCCAGGGCGGCCGCGCCCGAGCCGGTGAAGACCCGCGGTCCGTGCACGCGCGTGTCGAACGCCGCCGCTCGCAACCCGAGCAGCGCGCTCCGCTCGAGCTCCGAGAGCGGCTCGCGCAGCGGCAGGCTGATCGTGTGGCCCTGGGTCGGTCCGCCGACGACGAGCAGATCGGTGCCGAACAGCTCCTGCCCGAGATCCTCGACGTCCGCGATCGACGCGAGCCGAGTCGGGAGCGCCTCCTGCAGGACGAGCGCGACCGCCTCGGCGACGCGCTCGGTGTTGCCGAACTTCGAGTCGTAGAGAACCAGTGCGTTCATGCCGCCAGCGTGCGCCCGCCGCGGCCCGGCCACATCCGAGAAAGCGCGGACTAGAGCTGCTTGACGTCCGCGATCAGCTGGTCGATCGACGCCTTCGCGTCGCCGAACAGCATCACGGTCTTCGGGTTGTAGAACAGCGGGTTCTCGATGCCGGCGAAGCCCGGGTTCATCGAGCGCTTGAGCACGACGACCGTCTGCGCGTCGTCGACGTTCAGGATCGGCATCCCGTAGATCGGCGAGCCGGGGTTGTTGCGCGCGTCCGGGTTGACGACGTCGTTCGCGCCGACGACCACGACGACGTCGGTGCGCGGAAACTCCGGGTTCGCCTCGTCCATCTCCTTCAGCTGCGGGTACGGGACGTTCGCCTCGGCGAGCAGGACGTTCATGTGGCCCGGCATGCGGCCCGCGACCGGGTGGATCGCGTAGGAGACCTCCACGCCCTTGCCCTCGAGGATGTCGGCGAGCTGGCGGACGTCGTGCTGCGCCTGCGCGACGGCGAGGCCGTAGCCGGGCACGAAGACGACCTTGTGCGCGTAGGCGAGCATGACCGCGACGTCCTCGGCGCTCGCGCTGCGCACGGTGCCGCCGTCCGCGGCCGCGTCGGTCGCCGGGCCGGTCTGGATCTGGCCGAACGCCCCGAAGAGGACGTTCGCGATCGACCGGTTCATCGCCCGGCCCATCATCATCGTCAGCAGCGTGCCGCTCGCGCCGACGAGCATGCCGCTCACGATCAGGACGTTGTTCTCGAGCTCGAAGCCGCTGGCGGCGACGGCGAGCCCGGTGAAGGCGTTGAGCAGCGAGATGACGACCGGCATGTCCGCGCCGCCGATCGGCAGGACGAACAGGACGCCGAAGAGCAGCGAGCAGCCGACGAGCGCCCAGAGCAGCCACTGCTGCTGGACGCCGGCGACGAGCGCGAGCCCGAAGCCGACGGCCGCGATGAAGAGCGCGCCGTTGACGAACTGCTGGCCGGGATACGTGATCGGCCGGCCCTGGATCAGCTCCTGGAGCTTCGCGAACGCGACCATCGAGCCGGCGAACGAGATCGAGCCGATCAGCGCCGAGAGGACGATCGCGAGCGAGATGTCGACCGTCGG
>JAFAIV010000327.1 GCA_019236545.1 Actinomycetota bacterium
CCTCGCGCGCTTCAACTCGGCCACGAACGACCTGCAGAACGCCCTCTCCGCCGCCTCGCAGGCCGAGAACTCCGGCGACCTGACGACCGCCGGCGACAACTGGGCCCAGGCCGGCCAGATCTTCGGCAAGCGCCTGAACGCGCCGCTCCAGGCCGCGGTCGCCTACGACCACGCCGGCAACGACTACGCGCGGGGGCTCGACTTCGAGGACGCGGCGCGCGCCTGGCTCTCCTCGGGCAACTACATCGCGGCCGCGGGCGGCCCGCAGTGGCAGCCCGTCGCCACCGAGTTCGCCGCCGACGCCTACTTCGCCGCGCAGAGCTACGCGCAGGCCGCGAGGACCATGGAGGCCGCCGCGCAGCAGTGGGCCGCGGGCCAGGTCGGCAGCTCCACCGTCGCCGACTACACGAAGGCCGCGACCGCCTGGACGCTCGCCGGCAACAAGAACCAGGCCGCCAAGGACACGCAGGCCGCGGCCGCCGCGCAGAGCGCTTCCTCGACGTGGAACGCGTCCTCGACCTGGAACGCCTCCAGCACGTGGAACGCGTCCTCGACTTGGAACGCGTCCAGCACCTGGAACACCGCGTCCTCGACCTGGAACTCCACGACCTGGGCCGCCTCGAGCACCTGGAACGGCGCGAGCTACACGGCCTCGAGCACGTGGAACGCGTCCTCCACCTGGAACGCCTCCAGCACCTGGAACGCCTCCAGCACCTGGAACGCGTCCTCGACCTGGAACGCGTCGAGCACCTGGAATGCCTCCTCGACCTGGAACGCCTCGAGCACCTGGAACGCCTCCAGCACGTGGAATGCCGGCGGCGACTCCACCTGGCCGTAAAGGGGGCGATAACCAGAGGCGACATGAGCGCCGGCACCGCACACATCGAGACTCGTGGCGACCCGAACGGGCTGATCTCGCTCGTCGCAGCGACCGCCGCAGCCGTCGTCGCACTGACCGCAAGCCAGAGCTGGCATGCGGTCGGTCCGCGTCCGTGGACCTTCCTCATGTTCTGCGGGCTCGCGCTCGCGCTCCAGCTGACGTCGGTCGAGGTGTACGAGCGCGGCTCGATGAGCTTCAGCTCGACGGGCCTGATCGCGATCGGGATCGAGTTCAACGCCGGCGCCGCGTTGATCGCGGGCGTGGCCATGGGCGTCGCGACGCTCGTCGCGCGCCGGGGCCGCCTCAACCGCGGCGTCTTCGACTCCGCCCAGCTCGGGCTCGCCGCCGGCGGCAGCGCCGCGGTCTACGACCTGCTCGCTCGCGCGCACCACGGAACGGCCGTCCTCGTCGGCCCGGCCGCGGCCGCGGGCGCCGTCTACCTCGCGATCAACGTCGGCCTCCTCTCGCTCGCGATGGGCATGGCCGAGGGCCGCAGCGTCGCGGAGGTGTGGAAGGAGCGGTTCCGGTGGCGCACCCCGTACTACGTCGTCTCCGGCCTGCTGGCGCTGGCGGTCGTCCGCGCGTACGACTCGCTCGGGCTGACGGGCCTGCTCGCATTCGCACTGCCGCCGCTGATGATGATGGTCTCCGTCCGGCAGTACGTGAGCCGGACGCGCGCGTCCGTCGAGGAGGTGCGCGAGGCGAACGAGGAGCTGCGCGCGACGAACGAGAAGCTCGCCGAGCGCAACGACGACCTGCAGGCGCTCTTCCAGTTCGCCGGCGGCCTCGCGGCGCACTCGCACGACTCGATCGAGCTCATCGGCTACGCGGAGCGGGCGCTCTCCAAGCTCACCGGCGCGCAGGCCGGGCTGACGCTCGGCGAGAACGCGGAGGGGATCGGCCTCGTCGCGGGCGGCAAGCGCATCGCCGCGGTCGACCTCGAGCAGGCCGAGGGCTTCGACGAGGAGCGCTGGAACCGCCTCCGCGACGCGCTGCTGCCGCAGCTCGCGACGGCGCTCGAGAGCGCGCAGCTCGTCGAGGAGGTCCGGCGCCGCCATCTGGCGACGATCGCCGCGCTCTCGCGCTCGATGGAGGCGAAGGACTACTACACCGGCGGCCACACGGAGCGCGTCGCGGACGTCGCGGTCGCGATCGGCCGGCGGCTCGGCTTCGAGGGCGCGGACCTCGACGCGATCGAGGTCGGCGCGCTCCTCCACGACATCGGCAAGATCGGCATCCCCGAGGGCGTCCTGCACAAGCCCGGCCCGCTCGACGACGAGGAGTGGGCGCTGATGAAGAAGCACCCGGTCATCAGCGACTACATCCTCTCCGAGGTCGACCTGCACCCGTTCGTGCGCCAGATCGCGCGCTGGAGCCACGAGCGGATCGACGGCCAGGGCTACCCCGACAAGCTCGCCGGCGACGACATCCCGATCCCGGCGCGCGTCGTCCTCGTCGCGGACGCGCTCGATGCGCTCACGAGCGACCGCCCGTACCGCAAGGGCCGCTCGCTCTCGGCTGCGCTCGTCGAGATGCGCGAGCACACCGGCACGCAGTTCTGCCCGACGGTGATGGCCGCGCTCGAGCGGGCCGTCCTCGAGGAGCCGGAGCTCTTCGGCGAGCCGCGCATCGGCGACGCCTCGCAGGCGTTCGCCGCCTAGACCGTCAGGACGATCTTCCCGAGCTGCTCGCCGGACTCGAGCCGGGCGTGCGCCGCCTGGATCCGCTCCAGCGGCAGCACCTCGTCCACGACCGGTCGTGCGCGGCCCGAGGCGACGAGCTCGTAGGCGCCCGCGAAGTCCTCGCGCGTTCCCATGGTCGAACCGAGGATCGAGAGGTTCTTCCACCAGATCCGGTGCAGCGCCGCGGGCGGGTTCGGCCCGGTCGTCGCGCCGCAGACCACGACCCGGCCCTCGCGCGCGGCGACGTCGAGCGACGTCCGCCACGTCGCCTCGCCCACGTGCTCGACGACGACGTCCGCGCCGCGGCCGGCGGTCGCCTCCTTCACCGCCGCCTTCACGTCGCCGGTCGCGTGGTTGACCACGACGTCCGCGCCGAGCTCGCGCGCCCGGTCGAGCTTCGCGTCGCTCGACGACGTGACGATGACGCGCGCGCCGAGCGCCTTCGCGATCGCGAGGGCCGCGGTCGAGACGCCGCTGCCGATGCCCCACGCGAAGACCCACTCGCCCTCGCGCAGGCCCGCGCGCGTGACGAGCATCCGGTAGGCCGTCTCGAAGACGAGCGGGAACGCCGCCGCCTCCTCGAACGAGAGCCCGTCCGGGATCGGGTGGAGGTTCGCCGCCGGGACGGCGATGAGCTCCGCATTCGTCCCGTCCCCGTGCTCGCCCACGACGTGGATCGAGCCGTCGGGCATCTCGATGCCGGGGTTGATGACGACGCGCTCGCCGGGCTCGAAGCCGCCGACGCCCTCGCCGAGCGCCTCGACGACCCCGGCGCCGTCCGCGCCGAGGATGCGCGGCTTCGGCACCGACGGCAGCCCCTTCCGGATCCAGACGTCGAGGTGGTTCAGCGCCGACGCGCGCACGCGCACGAGCACCTCGCCCGGCCCGGCGACCGGATCCGGCGCGTCCTCGAGCACGAGCACCTCGGGGCCTCCGTCCTCGTGGATACGGACTGCGCGCACGCGCGGCAGACTATCCGCGTGAGGGTGGGGGACCTCGAGGCTCTGGCCGCGGAGCTCGGCATCGACGTCGTCGGCGCGGCGCCGGCGGCGGCGTACGAGGCCACCGAGCGCCACATCCTCGAGCGGAAGGCGCGAGGCCTCTTCGCGGACATGAAGTTCACGATGGCACGGCCCGAGGAGTCGTGCCATCCCGAGACGCTGCTCGCGGGCGCGAGGACGGTCGTCTCCGCGGCGCTCTGCTACTGGCTCCCCGAGCCGGAGCGCCCGGCCGGCCACGGGCGGCTGCCGCGCTACGCGTGGTTCGACGCGTACGCGGAGCTGCGCGAGAAGCTCGACGAGCTCGGCCGGAGGCTCGGCGGCTCCTACCGCGTCCTCGTCGACGCGAACCAGCACGTCGACCGCGAGGGCGCGGCCCGGAGCGGCGTCGGCTTCTACGGCAAGAACACGATGCTGATCACCCGGCGCTTCGGCTCCTGGGTCGTCCTGGGGACGCTCGTCACCGCCGTCGAGCTCGAGCCGACGCCGCCGCTCGACCTCGACTGCGGCGAGTGCCGGATCTGCGTCGAGGCGTGCCCGACCGGCGCGCTCGACGAGCCGGGGACGCTGGACGCGACGCGCTGCCTGTCCTACTGGACGCAGTCGCGCGAGCCGCCGCCCGAGGAGTACCGCGAGCATCTCGGCGCACAGGTCTACGGCTGCGACATCTGCCAGGACGTCTGCCCGTGGAACCGCGGCGTCGAGAGGCGCCGGGCCGGGATGCCGCTGCGCGCCGACGCCGAGCCGCACGTCTCGCTCGCCGACTGGCTCGGTGCCGACCCGGCGGAGCTGCGGCGCCGGTACGAGCGCCTCTACGTGCCGCGGAACGACGGCCGTCGCCTCCAGCTCAACGCACGCATCGCCGCCGCAAACGAGGCCCGTGCCCAGGCGTAGCGGTCAGTGGCTGCTCCTCCTCCGCGCGGCGGTGGCCGTCGTGGCGATCGTCACGGTCGCCGTCACGGACATCCCGCCGGCGTACGAACCGTGGGCGTGGGCGGTCACGGCCTTCTTCGTCGCTGCGACCCTTCTCGACGGCATCTTCGCGTTCCTCCCGCTCACGCGCGCGCAGCGCGTCCGTGCCCGCGCGCTCGCGATCGTCGGCGACGCGATCGTCGGAATCGGCTACGTCGCGGTGTTCTCCTACCAGGCGGGCCAGCCCTACCGGGCGCTCTACCTGATCCCGATCGCGGAGGTGGCCCTCCGTTACGGGCTGCGCGGCGCGCTGCCGGTGGCCGCGATCATGGTGGGCGCGACGATCGCGATCGACGACGCGCAGGGCCCGCTGATCGGCCACGTCGTCGCCGTCCGAATCCTCGTGGCGCTGCTGATCGGCCTCGTCATCGGCCGCCTGAAGGACGCCTTCGACGAGCAGCGCCGCGTCGCCGAGACCCGAGCTGCGGAGGCCGAGGCGCTGCGCGACCAGCTTGGCCGCCGCGTCGACGTGCTCGAGGCCGCGAGCCGCTGCGCCCGCGCGCTCGCGTCGTCGCTCGAGCTTGACGAGGCGTTCGGCGCCTTCATCCGCGAGCTGCGCGGCCTCGTCCCGTTCGAGCGGACGGCCATCGTGCTCGTGGACGGGGAGGAGGCGACGACGATGGCGACCGCCGGCCGCGGCGCCGACCGGATCTTCCCGCCGGGGAGCGTCGGCCCGTTGCACGGCTCGGTGCTGGAGCGCGTCCTCGACGGCCAGCTCGTCGTCCGCCGCGATCTCGGCGAGGTCGAGTACCCGGAGGACGAGCTGCTCATCGAGCTCGGCTTGCGCAGCGAGCTCGTCGCGCCGCTCCTCGTCGGCGCGCGGGCGATCGGGATGCTCTCGCTGGCCCGCGAGCGGGTCGACGCGTTCAGCGAGGACGAGATCGAGCTCGTCGCGCTGCTCGGCCGCTTCGTCGCGACGGCGGTCCAGAACATCCGCTCGTACGAGGCCGAGCGCGCACGCGTCGCCGAGCTGCGGCGGCTCTCCGACCTCCGCGCCGACTTCGTCTCGCTCGTCTCGCACGAGCTCCGGAGCCCGATGGCCGCCGTGATCGGCGCGGCCCGGACCCTGCAGGACCGCTGGCGCGTTCTCTCCGCCGACCAGCGCGAGGCGTTCCTCGCCCTGATCGGCGACGAGACCTCGCGGCTCGCCGCGCTGATCGGCGACGTCCTCGACACCTCCCGCATCGAGGCCGGGACGTTCAGCTACCGCTTCGACGACGTCGACCTCGGCCGCATCGTCCACGACGCGGTCGACACCGCCGGCTTCGCGCAGCAGGACGTCTCGATCGAGGCTTCCGTGCCGGCCGAGGCGCCGCGGGTGCGCTGCGACCGGGAGCGGCTGCGGCAGGTGCTCGGGAACCTGATCGAGAACGCGGTGAAGTACTCCCCGGAGGGCGGCACGGTGCAGGTGCGGCTGCAGGCGACGAACGGCGTCTGCCGGATCAGCGTCAGCGACCAGGGGCCGGGGATCCCGCACGGCCAGCAGCAGCGCATCTTCGAGAAGTTCGGCCGCGCGGACGTCCCCGGTGTCGCGTCGAAGCCCGGCAGCGGGCTCGGCCTCTTCATCGCGCGCTCGATCGCCGAGGCGCACGGCGGGACGCTGGACGTCCGCTCGCGCCCGGACGAGGGCGCCACCTTCACGCTGACGCTGCCGGTCGCCGCCTAGCGGCGCACGCAGCGCTCGTTGCGCGATCCGGTGCGCGTGAGCGTGCCGAAGAACGACTCGGTGCACGTCCAGCTCTTCGTCGTCACGGTCACGAAGACCGTGCCGTCGTGCTGGATGCCGTAGTGCGTGCAGCCGTCGGTCGCGCTGTGGTGC
>JAFAIV010000405.1 GCA_019236545.1 Actinomycetota bacterium
CTCCGCGCGGCGCAGGCGGCGGATGAGCTCCTCGCTCTTGCCGCTGAACATCGGGCCGCAGACGACCTCCAGCCAGCCGCCGCGCTCGGGGAAGAGACGGATCACGGGCGGCACCCTAACGGCGCCGCCTGACGGAGCTATTCGGCCTCGGCGGGCACCTGCGCGTGCTCGAACTCCCACCGGGAGAGCTCACGCAGGCTGACGATCCCGAGCGGCCGCCCGTCCTTGACGACGGGCAGGTGGCGGAACTTGTTCTCGAACATCAGCTTCGCCGCCTCCTCGATCCCGGTCTCGGGCTCGATCGTGACGACGTCCTCCGTCATCCACTGGCGCACGCGCGCCTCGGCCGCCCGCGCACGCTGCGCGACCGCGCGGAGGATGTCGCGCTCGGTGCAGATGCCGACGATGCGGACGAAGTCCTCGACGACGACGACCGCGCCCACGCCCGCGGCGACCATCTTCTCCGCGGCCTCGCCGATCGACGCCGTCGGGTCGACCGTGAGCACGTCCTTCACCATGATGTCGCCGACCGTCGCCACGGCGGGGATTATCTCAGGAGGCGCGAGAGACGGCGATCCTTCAGCACCCGGCCGCCCGTCTGGCAGTCGGGGCAGTAGTAGATCGTGTGCTCCTCGAAGTCGACCTGCGCCAGCGGCGTGCCGCAGACGTGGCACGGCTGGCCGAGCCGGTTGTGGACACGGTAGGTCTTGTCGTCGGAGGCGCCGAGCTCGCGCAGCTCGAGCCCGCGGGAGAGCTCGGAGTCGATCGCGTCCGCCAACCGCGCCACGTCCTCGTCGGAGAGCTCGGTCGACAGCGCGTACGGGGAGAGCTTCGCCGCGTGGAGGATCTCGTTCGCCCAGGCGCGGCCGATCCCGGCGATCAGGCGCTGGTCGCGGAGGAACGCGTGCAGGCGGCGCGAGTCGCTCTTGAGGATCTCGCCGAGCCGCTCCGCCCCGAGTCCGAGCGCCTCCGGCCCGAGGTGCGCGAGCTCGGCCTGCGCGGCCTCTGGGGTCAGAAGCCAGACACCGGCGCGCTTCTTCTTCCCGGCCTCGGTGAGCACGAGCCGCGACCCGCCCTCGAACTCGAGCTGGAACGCCGGCTGCTTCGGCCCGGTCTCGCCGGCGCCGAGCGACTTCAGCCGCCCCGCGGTCATCAGGTGGACGAGCAGGACCAGCTCGCCGTCGTCCGTCGGGAAGAGGAGCCGCTTGCCGCGCCGCTCGGCGCCGCGGAACCGCCGGCCCTCGAGCGCCTTCAGCGGCGGGTCGAACGTCTTCAGCGTCGCGATGTGCGCCGGCCCGGCCTTCGCGACCGGGAAGGCGGACACCGGCTCACTGAGCTGGCGCCGCCACGCCTCCATCTCCGGGAGCTCCGGCATCGGACTCGAGGGTACTCCGGAAGACCGAGAGCGGCTCGACGCTGAGGGCCGGCTCGGGCGGCGGCTCGGGCAGTTCGCGGAGCTTCCGGATCGGCGAGAGGGCGATCGGGATCTGCGCGAGGATCGCGCCGACGCAGGCGCCCGCGAGCGTCCAGCGCAGGCCGACGCCCTGCGCGACGACGCCGCCGAGCGCGGAGCCGAGCGGCATCGTCCCCCAGTACATGAACCGCGTCACGGAGTTCATCCGTCCCTGCAACCGCGCAGGCGTGATCGCCTGCCGCAGCGTCAGCTGGTTCACGTTCATGAAGAAGCCGAGGAACGTCCCCACGAGGCCGGTGACGACCAGCACCGGGATCGGCGAGCTCTTCGGCGCGAGCGGGAAGCCGAGCAGCGTCACCGAGGAGAGGATCCCGGTGTACGCGATCATCGGCCCGACGCCGAACCGCCGGACGGCCGCGCCGTTCGCGAGCGCCGCGGCGATGAAGCCGACGTTGATGACGGCCGAGAGCCAGCCGATCGTCGCGGCGCTCAGGTGCAGGTCGCGGACGAAGTAGACGATGAAGAGCGCGAACAGCGCCGACGTGAACAGGTTCCCGGCGGAGATCCAGATCGTCAGCGTGCGCAGGTACGGCTGCGAGAAGACGTAGCGCAGGCCCTCCACGAGCTCCGCGCGGGCTCTTGTCTGCTTCGGCTCGGGCCGCGGCTCGCGGCCGCGTATCGTCGCCACGAACGCACCGGAGAGGAAGAAGCTGGCGGCGTCGGCGAGCACGGCGACCGCCGCGCCGAACGCCGAGACGAGCCCGCCCGCGAGCGTCGGACCGATGAGCCCGGCGAGCGACTGCGTCCCAAGCAGCTTCGCGTTCGCCTCCCCGAGCCGCTCCCTCCCGACCAGCGTAGGCAGGAAGGAGAGGTACGAGACGTCGAAGATCACGCTGAGCAGGCCGTGGATCCCGGCGACGACGTAGAGCTGCGCCATCGAGAGGTGGCCGAGCCAGTAGGCGACAGGGATCGACGCCATCGCGCCCGCGCGGCCGAGGTCGGCGAGGATCATCAGTGGCCGGCGGCGCAGCCGGTCGACCCAGACGCCGGCCGGAAGCGAGAAGAGCAGGAACGGCAGCACCGCGAACGAGCGCAGCAGCGCGACGCCGAGCGCGCTCGCTTTGAGGATGTAGAGGGCCGCGAGCGGCAGCGCGAGCAGCGAGACCTGCGTCCCGAGCTGGCTGATCCCGTTCGCCGCCCAGAGGCGGGTGAAGCCGCCGTCCCGCCAGAGCTCGCTCCGTGGACGGAACGAAGGCCTACGCATCCGCGGCGGCGGGCCCCGGGAGCGGGGTTGTGCCCTCGAGCAGGCCGCCTTCCAGCTCGGCCTGCGCGGGCGTGGGCTCCTCGACCTGGCCGGGCATCTCGCCAATCGTACGGACGCTGCTCAGGAGCAGCGGCACCGCGGCGAAGAGCTCGCCGATCGCGCCGACCCACAGCGCCGTCCGCAGGCCGGAGGCCGTCGCGATGGCGCCGCCCGCGAGCGTGCCGAGCGGGATCGTCCCCCAGACGAGCCAGCGCATCGCCGCGTTCATCCGGCCCTGCAGCCGCTCCGGCGTGATCGCCTGGCGCAGGCTGACCTGGGTGATGTTGTAGGCGACGGCGCCGAAGCCGAAGATGGCCTGACCGGCCATCAGGAACGGCAGCGGGAACGAGTGCGGCGCGAGCGGGTAGAGGATCCCGCCGAGCGAGCCGAAGGCGGCGGTGCCGACGATCGTCGGGCCGACGCCGAAGAGCCTCTGGAGCCGGTTCGCGGTGAGCGCGCCGAGGATCGAGCCGCCGGAGCCGACGGCGAACGTGATCCCCAGCTCGACCGACGAGAGGTGGAGCGAGCGGACGGCGTAGAGGAGGTAGATCGCGAAGAGGACGCTCGTGCAGAAGTTCGAGGTCGCGGTGAAGCTCGCGATGTAGCGGAGCCAGCGGTGGCCGACGACCCACTGCAGGCCCTCCTTCACCTGCGGCCACATCTTCGGCCGCGACTCGCCCTCCTTCGCCTCCGGCACCGTCTCGCGGTGGCGCATCCGGAGCATGAAGCCGGTCGAGATCACGTAGCTCACCGCGTCCGCGACGATCGCGTACGGCGCCGTGATCGCCGCGATCAGGCCGCCCGAGAGGCTCGGCCCGGCGATCTGGGCGACGGAGACCGTCAGCTGCAGCTTCGAGTTCCCCTCGATCAGGTGCTCCCGCTCGACGAGCGACGGGAGGTACGACTGGTAGGCGACGTCGAAGAAGACGGTGATGATCCCGATCACGAACTCGAGCACGAGCAGCTGCCACATCCGCAGCAGGCCCGTCGCCCAGAGGACGGGGATCAGCGCGAGCAGGACGGCCCGCGCCGAGTCGCCGACGATCAGGATCTGCCGCCGCCGCAGCCGGTCGACCCAGACGCCGGCGGGCAGGGCGAAGATGATGAACGGCAGGAAGCCGAAGACGCCGAGCAGCGAGAACTGGAACGGGCTGGCGTGCAGACCCACCGCAGCAAGCCACGGGATCGCGAGCTGCGACACCTGGGAGCCGAGCTCGCTGATCGACTGGCCGGTCCAGAGCTTCAGGAAGTCGGTGTTGCGCCAGAGGGCGCCGCTCGGCCTACGCATCGTCGGCCTCCGAGGCCCAGATGCCCATCGTCAGGGACGACGGCGTCCCGCCCGCGACGTCGGCCGCGCGGAAGTCGTCCATCAGCTTCTTCGCGCGGCGCTCGAACCGGTCCATGTCCTTCTTGCTGAGGCGCGCGCGGACGAGCCCGAAGCCGGTCGCCACCGGGGCGAGCTCGACCTCGTTCGCGGCCTGGCGGAGCGTGTTCGCGGAGATCGTGCGGCCATCCGCGGGATCCTCGGTCTGGTAGAGGAAGAGGCGCGCGGTGCGCCCGTAGAACTTCTCGGTGACGGCACGCACCTGCCGCGTGCGGACAACGTGGATCAGGCCGGCCCTCTCGAGCACCTTGAGGTGGTGGCCGACGGTGCCCTTGGGGATGTCGAGCTCCGCGGAGATCTCCTGCGTCGAGCGCGCGCGGTCGCGGAGCAGCTGGACGAGCTGCGTCCGGAATGGGTCGGACATCGCGCGGAGCTGCGCAGGATCGGCGACGAGCAGGGTGTCCTCGGCCTCGTAGTCGTGGCCATCTATGGTCGGCATATCCCGACCATACGACAAATGCCGACCGTTCGCAAGCCCGCGTATGCTCCTCGGCCGTGAGCGAGCCGATCGTCGTCGAGGTGCGGCGCAACGGGATCGTCGAGGCGACGCACCAGGTGCACGCCGTCGCCGTGCGCGACGGCGCCGTCGTGGCCGAGGCCGGGGACGGGGCCCTGACCTGCTTCATGCGCTCGTCGTCGAAGCCGCTGCAGGCGCTCCCGCTCGCCCGCGCGCGCGACGATCTGACCGACGCCGACCTCGCGATCGCCTGCGCCTCCCACGCGGCGCTGCCGGCGCAGATCGACGCCGTCCGCGCGCTGCTCGCGAAGGCCCCGGCGGAGGAGGACGACCTCGAGTGCGGCCTGCAGGAGGGCCGCCCGCGGGAACGGATCTTCCACAACTGCTCCGGGAAGCACGCGGGGATGCTCGCCCTCTGCCGCGCGCAGGGCTGGCCGACCGAGGGCTACCGCCTGCCCGCCCACCCCGTCCAGCTCGGCTGCCGCGCCGTCCACGCGGAGGCGGCCGAGGTCGGCGAGGACGAGCTCCCCACGGCGACCGACGGTTGTGGCGTCGTCACGTTCGCGCTCCCGCTCGAGCGGATGGCGCACGCGTTCTCGCGCCTCGAGCGCCTGCCCGCGGGTGCGCGCGTCGCGGACGCGATGCGCGCGCACCCGGACCTCGTCGGCTCGCCCGACGGCGCGGACGTCCTGCTCATGCAGCGCCTCCCGGGCTGGGTCGCGAAGGGCGGCGCCGAGGGCCTCCTCTGCGCCGCCGGCCCCGGCGGGCTCGGTCTCGCCATCAAGTCCGAGGACGGCGCCAGCCGCGCCCACCGGCCTGCCCTCGCCGCCTTCCTCGCGCTCCTGGGGATCGACCCGCCGGACGGCTTCGCCGTCGTCCCGGTGAGCAACAGCCGCGGCGAGACGGTCGGCGAGATCGGTTTTTCCTCGTGACAGCGTGAATTTTCTTTACGGACCCGTGACTGCTGACTAACATCCGCACGGCTTGAGGGAGAGCCGGGTCGCCGTCAGCCCGGAGCTGCAGTTCGGAGTTCGTGCCGTCGTCACGCCTAGCTGCCGGAGGTCGCATACGTGCTCACCGTCGACATCTCGCTTCCCGAGATCGAGGAGCTGCAGAAGCTCGTCACGGAAGGGAAGGAGAAGGGGTTCCTCACCTACGACGAGATCGTCAACGGGCTCGAGGACGTCGAGCTCACGAAGGAGCAGGTCGAAGACTTCTACACCTACCTGATCGACCACGGCGTCGAGCTCCTCGAGGGCGAGCAGCACAAGACGCCGCCGCACGAGCAGCCGCAGCCGGAGGACGAGAAGGCCGCCGCGACCCCGAAGCTCGACCTCTCCGTCGAGCCCTCCCTCGACTCGCTGCGCCTCTACCTCCGCGAGATCGGGAAGGTGCCCCTGCTCACCGCCGACCAGGAGGTCTCCCTGGCGAAGCGGATCGAGCGCGGCGACATGAGCGCGAAGACGGCGATGATCGAGGCCAACCTCCGCCTCGTCGTCTCGATCGCGAAGGGCTACCTCGGCCGCGGCCTCTCCTTCCTCGACCTGATCCAGGAGGGCTCGCTCGGCCTGATCCGCGCGGTCGAGAAGTTCGACTACCGCAAGGGCTACAAGTTCTCGACCTATGCGACCTGGTGGATCCGGCAGGCCGTCACGCGCGCCATCGCCGACAAGGCGCGGACGATCCGCATCCCGGTGCACATGGTCGAGAAGCTGAACAAGGTCGTGCACATCGAGCGCCGACTCGTGCAGCGCCTCGGCCGCGAGCCGAACGCGGAGGAGATCGCCGACGAGCTCGAGATGACGCCGGAGGAGGTGCGCGAGATCCTGCGCATGTCCCAGCTCCCGGTCTCGCTCGAGAAGCCGATCGGCGAGGAGGAGGAGTCCGCGCTCGGCGACTTCGTCGAGGACGAGACGGCCGAGTCGCCCTTCGACACGGCGCAGCTCTCGCTTCGGCGCGAGGACATCGAGTCCGCGCTCGGCGCGCTTCCGGAGCGCGAGCGCCAGGTGATCGAGCTCCGCTTCGGCCTGCGCGGCGGCCCGCCGCGGACGCTGGAGGAGGTCGGCCGCGCCTTCGGAGTCACGCGCGAGCGGATCCGCCAGATCGAGAACAACACGCTGAAGAA
>JAFAIV010000062.1 GCA_019236545.1 Actinomycetota bacterium
GCCGCACCTCCGGCAGGCTCGGCGGCTGCTCGTTGATGTGGCGCAGCGCCACCGTGACGAAGTTGTCGCCGGGGAACGGGACCTCGCCGGTCAGGAGCTCCCAGAGGACGATCCCGAGCGAGTAGACGTCGGTCGCCGGGGTCACCGGCTTGCCGCTCGCCTGCTCGGGCGAGAGGTAGTTGCTCGTCCCGAGGATCGTCCCGGTGAGCGTGACGCCGTGGTCGACGTCGATCGAGCGCGCGATGCCGAAGTCCGTGACCTTGACCTCGCCCTCGCGGGACAGGAGCACGTTCTGCGGCTTCACGTCGCGGTGGACGAGTCCGTTCTGGTGGGCGAACGCGAGGCCGTCGGCGATCGCGATCGCGAGCTCGACCGCGCGCCGCACCGGCAGCCGCCCGCTGCGGACGGCGAGCTCCTTCAGGTTCTCACCGTCGACGTACTCGAAGACGATGAACTGGAGGCCGTCGTCCTCGCCGCGGTCGATGACCGTGACGATGTGCGGGTGCGAGAGCTGCGCGACCGACCGCGCCTCGCGGCGGAAGCGCTCGATCGTCTCGTCGTCCTCGGCGTAGCGGTCGTGGAGGAGCTTGATCGCCACTCGCCGGTCCAGCAGCCGGTCGTGCGCGCGGTACACGCTCGACATGCCGCCGGAGCCGACGAGCTCCTCGAGCTCGTACCGGTCCGCAATGACGTCACCGACCATGCGCCGGCCGCGTGTGGTCGTTCCGGCCACGCAGGTACAACGCGCGCGCCGCGCCCGCGGCTACGCGAGAACCGCTTCGAGCGCCTCCTGCCACGCGTCGAGCGCCTCGGCGAGCTCGGAGTCCGTGATCGAGAGCGGGCACAGGACGCGGTTGCAGTTCGAGTGGATGCCGGCCTTCAGCAGGAGCAGGCCGCGCCGCGCGGCCTCCTCGGCGACCCGCGAGGCGAGCTCCGTCGCCGGCTCCTTCGTCTCGCGGTCGAGGACGTACTCCACGGCGAGCATCGCGCCGAGGCCGCGGACGTCCCCGATCTCCTCGAAGCGGTCCTGCCACTCGAGCATCCTCGCGCGTGTCGTCTCACCCACGCGCTGCGCGCGCTCGAGCAGGCCCTCCTCGGCGAAGACGTCGAGGACGGCGAGCGCCGCGGCCTGGGCTACGGGGTTGCCGACGTAGGTGCCGCCGATCGCGCCCTCGCCCGGCGCGTCCATCAGCTCGGCGCGCCCGAGCACGCCGGAGAGCGGGAGGCCTGCAGCGACCGACTTGGCGATCGTGACGAGGTCGGCGTCGACGTCGAACTGCTCGATCGCGAACATCGTCCCGGTGCGGCCGAAGCCGGTCTGCACCTCGTCCGCGACCAGGAGCATCCCGTGCCGGTCGCAGAGCTCGCGCAGCCCGCGCATGAACGCCGGCGGGGCCGGGATGAAGCCGCCCTCGCCCTGGACCGGCTCGACGACGATCGCCGCGACGGTCTCCGCGGCGACCTCGGTCAGGAGCATCCGCTCGAGCGCGGCGAGCGCGTCGGCGGTCGTGATCCCGCGGTACTCGTACGGGAACGGCGCGCGGTAGACCTCCGGCGCGAACGGGCCGAGGCCCGCCTTGTACGGGTGCGTCTTCGAGGTGAGGCTCAGCGCCATCAGCGTCCGGCCGTGGAAGCCGCCCTCGAACGCGATCAGCGCGGGCCGGCCGGTGGCGAGCTTGGCGATCTTGACGGCGTTCTCGACGGCCTCGGCGCCCGAGTTGAAGAAGGCGGCCTTGCTCGGCCCGGCGAACGGCGCGAGCGCGGTCAGGCGCTCCGCGAGCTCGACGTAGACCTCGTACGGGACGATCGTGAAGTCGGTGTGCGTGAAGCGGGCGGCCTGCTCCTGGATCGCCTCGACGACGCGCGGGTGCGAGTGGCCGACGTTCATCACGCCGACGCCGCCGGTGAAGTCGATGAAGCGGTTGCCGTCGACGTCGGTGACCGTCGAGCCGTGCGCCTCGGCGGCCACGACCGGCAGGTAGATCGAGAGCGGGTCGGCGACGACGCGATCCTTGCGGTCGAGGATCGCCTGCGAACGAGGCCCCGGGATCTCGGTCACGAGCTCGATTGCACGCGTCGTGGCCATGGATCTGAGGGTACGCGACCTGCCTGTCGGCTCGCGTCGGTCCCGACGGGCCTCTCGGCTACCTTGGGCGGCCGCATGAACACGACCCCACGTCAGCTGCTGAACAAGGTCCCGGAGGTCACCCTCTACTTCTGGCTGATCAAGTGCCTCTGCACGACGATCGGCGAGACCTTCTCGGACAACCTCACGACGAGCTGGGCCGGCGGCGACAACGCCAGCGTGCATGCGCTCGACGTCGCGTCGCGGGAGGTGATGGCCGTGACGGTGGCCGTCCTCGCGGTGCTGCTCGTCATCCAGTTCACGCGCCGCCGCTACGTCGCCGCCGTCTACTGGGCCAACATCGTCGTGATCAGCCTCGTCGGCACGCAGATCACCGACCAGTTCGAGGGCAACGGCGACCAGCCCAACCACATGTGGGCGATCACCATCGTCTCGGTCGTCCTGCTCGCCGCGGTCTTCCTCGTCTGGTGGCTCGTGGAGCGGACGCTCTCGATGCACTCGATCCGCACCCATCGCCGCGAGACCTTCTACTGGCTGGCGATCCTCGTCACCTTCGCCACCGGCACCGCGGTCGGCGACCTGATCGCGGAGAAGTTCAGCCTCGGCTACCTGACGACGCTGCTGCTGTTCGCGGCCGTGATCGCCGTCATCGCGGCGGCCTGGAGATTCAGCTCGATCAACGGCGTGCTCGCGTTCTGGCTGGCCTACGTGATGACGCGCCCGCTCGGCGCATCGACCGGCGACTTCCTCTCGCAGAAGGGCAACCAGGGCCTGAACCTCGGCACCTCGCTGACGAGCTGGATCTTCCTCGCCGCGATCGTGCTGCTCGTCGCCTTCCTGCAGGTGCGGAAGCCCGACCTCACGCCGGTCGAGCTGGCGAATGCGGACGAGGTGCACCACCCGCACGTGCCGCATCCCCACCTCCCGCACCCGCATCTGCCGCATCCGCATCTGCCGGAGGCGGAGCCGCAGCCCGACGAGGCGTAGGGCCTACAGCCCGGGTCGCGCCAGGTCCGGGAGGTTCGGCGGCGGGCCGGGCGCGAGCGCGGAGCTCGTGTAGAGGCCCGAGGCGTTCCAGAGCATGAAGCCGCCCGTCAGGTAGCGGCGAGCCGACCGGATCTGCGCGGCGACGTCCGCGGGCGTGTACGTCCGGCCGAGCGAGAAGTCCTGCAGCCACGGGACGAGCCGCGTGTCCGTCCCGGCGAGCTGGGCGCGGAAGTCCCGGAGCGTGTCGCCGACCGTCTTCCCCGGCGCGGCGTTCGGGTCGGGGATGCCGAACTCGCCCGGGACGTAGTGCGACGGGTACGCCATCGGGTAGACCGTGTCGACGACGTGCGCGAGCTGGCCGGGGAACTGGCCGATGCCGAGGTCGCGCGTCGCGGAGAGCCCGAAGACGTCGGCCGAGACGCGCACGCCGAGCGGGTGGAGCCTCGAGACGGCATAGCGCAGGAACGCCGAGACGGTCGAGTCCATCGGCTGCGGGTGCGGCCCCGGGTAGCGGATGAGCGAGAGGTCGCCGTCGCTCGGGAAGCGGACGTAGTCGAACTGGATCTCGTCGAAGCCGGCCTTCGCCGCGGCCTCGGCGACGCCGACGTCGTAGTCCCACGCCGCGTGCGAGTACGGGTTCAGCCAGGCGAGGCCGCCGTTCGTGTGCCAGAGGCTCCCGTCCGACCTGTGGATCGCCATCTCCGGATGGGCGGTCGCGGTCGTCGGGTCCTCGAAGGTGACGACGCGGCCGATCAGGTAGAGCCCCGCCTTGTGGATCTGGCGGACGGCCGCGCGCGGGTCGTAGTACGGCGCGGCGGCGCCGTCGGCGCGCGCGAGCGACGGGATGCCCTGGAGGAAGCCGACGTGGCCGTTCTCGTCCTTGACGTCGAGCTCGATCGTGTTGAGCCCGTCCTTCTTCAGCGCGATGTACTGCGCGAGCTTCCCGGGCAGTGAGGCGAGCGCCATCGTCACGTGGACGCCGCGGATCTCGTCGGGGAGCTGCGAGTGGAACGGGCTCGGCGCGAGCGCGACCGGCGCGGGTTGCAGCGAGACCGAGTCGACGCCGACGCTGCCCGCGATCTTCGCGACGACGATCCCGAGCACGAGGCAGCCGAAGACGACCCCGCTGGCGACGGCTCGGCGGCGGCGCACCTGCCGGCGGCGCAGCTCCCGGCGCGCCTCGCGCAGCTGGGCGCGCTGGATGTCGCTCACGGTCGACATGGGCCGGGAATGCTAGTTGCTGACGGCACGATTCGCCCGGCCGGAGGCCGCTTAGAATCGCGGCGATGGTCCTCTCCGACGCGACGATCGCGCGCCTCCTCGACGAAGGGCGGATCGAGATCGACCCGTACGACCCGGCGCTGCTGCAGCCGTCGAGCGTGGACGTCCGCGTCGACCGGCTCTTCCGCGTGTTCCACAACAACCGCTACCCGTTCATCGACGTGAAGCGGGAGCAGTCGGAGCTGACCGAGCTGGTCGAGGTCGAGGGCGAGCAGCCGTTCATCCTCCACCCCGGCGAGTTCGTGCTCGGCTCGACGCTCGAGCGCGTGCGGCTGCCGGACGACCTCGTCGCGCGACTCGAGGGGAAGTCGTCGCTCGGCCGGCTCGGGCTGCTGATCCACTCGACCGCCGGCTTCATCGACCCGGGCTGGGACGGCCACGTGACGCTCGAGCTGTCGAACGTCGCGAACCTCCCGATCACGATCTACCCGGGGATGAAGATCGGGCAGATCTCCTTCATGCAGATGACGGAGCCCGCCGCGACCCCGTACGGCTCCGCCGCGATCGGGTCGAAGTACAAGGGCCAGCGCGGGCCGACGGCGAGCCGCTACTGGAAGAACTTCGAGGCCGGGGAGTGACCGTTCTCGTCACGGGCGGGACCGGCTTCGTCGGGCCGCACGTCGTCCACGCGCTCCGCGCGCGCGAGGTGCCCGTGCGAGCGCTCGTGCGCGACCCGTCGCGCGCGACCCGGCTGGCCGCCTGGGGAGTCGAGCTCGTCCGCGGCGACGTCACCGACCCCGCCTCCCTCGCCACGGCGTGCGCAGGCGCCGATGTGGTCGTCCACCTCGTCTCGATCATCAAGGGCTCGCGCGCGGACTTCGAGCGGATCATGTCCCAGGGCACGCGGAATCTCGTCGCCGCGGCGGAGGGAGCCGGCGTGCGGCGGATCGTCCTCGCGAGCGCGCTCGGGGTCGACGAGGCGACGAAGGACTCGGTGCCGTACTACGCGGCGAAGTGGGAGATGGAGCGCGCGGTGACGGCGTCGTCGCTCGAGCACGTCATCTTCCGGCCGAGCTTCGTCTTCGGGCGCGACGGCGGCGTGCTGCCGACCTTCCTGCGCCTCGGGCGGCTCGCGCCGGTGACGCCGATCGTCGGGCCGGGGACGCAGCGGCTGCAGCCGATCTGGATCGAGGACCTCGCCGAGTACTTCGCGCGAGCGACGAGCGAGCCGGTGCAGGGCCGCACCTTCGAGGTCGGCGGCCCCGACGCCGTCACCTGGAACGAGTTCTGGCAGCGCGTGCGGCGGGCGCTCGGCGGGCGGCGGCCGTCCGTCCACGTCCCGTTCGGGCTGATGCGGCTGCAGGCGACGCTGACGGAGCGGCTGCCCGGTGCGCCGGTGACGCGCGACCAGCTGACGATGCTCGCGCTCGGGGACAACGTCGTCACGGACACGAGCGCGGTCGAGACGTTCCAGATGGCGCTCGTGCCGCTGGACGAGCAGCTCCGGCGCGCGACCGCGTGACACGCGGGATCGTCTACGCCGAGCCGGGCGCGACGCTCACGCTCGAGGAGATCGTCGTCGACCCGCCCGGCCCGCGCGAGGTGCAGGTGCGCGTCCACGCCTGCGGGCTCTGCCACTCCGACCTGCACGTCGTCGAGACCGGCGGCTGGGGCATGCGCTTCCCGATCCTGCTCGGCCACGAGGGCGCCGGGATCGTCGAGGAGGTCGGCGCCGAGGTCACCGGCGTCGCACCGGGCGACCGGGTCGTCGTCGCCTGGCGCGCGCCCTGCGGCGAGTGCCCGCAGTGCCGGCGAGGCGACCCGCGCCGCTGCTCGTCCCAGCTGCGCGCGAAGCGGCGGCTCCACCGAGCGGCGGACGACGCGCTGCTCACGCCCGTCCTGCGCTGCGGCTCGTTCGCCGAGCGCGTCGTCGTGCACGAGGCGTGCGCCGTCCCGATCCCCGAGGAGCTGCCGTTCGAGCAGGCGTGCCTGCTCGCGTGCGGCTTCTCCACCGGCGCGGGCGCGGCCCTCTGGGCGACGCCGGTGCGCGAGGGGTCGACCGTCGCCGTGATCGGCTGCGGCGGCGTCGGCCTCGCGGTCGTCCAGGGGGCGAGGCTCGCCGGAGCCGAGCGGATCGTCGCGGTCGACGTCGCGCCCGAGAAGCTCGCCGTCGCGGAGGAGCTCGGCGCCACCGACGCAGTCGACGGGACCGCGGGCGACGCCGTCGACCAGGTGCGCGAGCTGACCGGCGGCGTGGGCGTGGATTTCGCATTCAGCGCGATCGGCGCCCCTGTCGGGCTCGACCAGGCGGTGCGGATGTGCGCCTACGCGGGCACGGCGACGCTCGTGGGCATCCCGCTCCCGGACTCGCGGCTCGGCGTCGACCTCGACTCGGAGATCTTCGGCCCGAAGGTCGCGATCGCCGTCACGCACGGCGGCGACACGATCCCGCAACAGGACTTCCCGTTCCTCGCGCAGGCGGCGCTCGACGGGAAGCTCGACCTCGCCCGCTTCGTCTCGAGCACGTGCTCGCTCGAGGACGTGCCGGAGCGGCTGCCGCGGATCGGCCGGGACGGCGAGATCCGCGCGGTCGCGGTCTTCTAGCTCGGCCGGCCGAACGCTGCGCGGCGGGCGATGTCCTCCTCGTGGACCATGTGCCCGTCTCGTTCGACGTAGCCGTCCTTGCCGCCGATGGCGATCATCACGGCTTCCTCGTCGAACGGGTTCGAGATCTTCCGCGGCGTCGTCGACTCGACGTGGAACAACCCGCCGGGGCCGAGCTCGCGCGTCTCGCCCTCGCACTCGACGACGACCCGGCCGCTGTGCACGAAGTAGAGCTCGTCCTGGACGTCGTGGTAGTGGAGAAAGCCGTCGTGGCCGGGCGGGTAGACGATCCCGTTGATCCCGAACGCGGTGATGCCGAGCGCGCCGCGGATCTTCCGGAAGCCCGGCCCCTCGCCGAGCTCGTCGAGCGACGAGAACGCGTGGGTCATCCCGAGCAGGCCTCGGACGTATTCGCGAGCGGCAGGCGGCCGAGCAGGTCGGCGAGCGCGGCGCGCTCGGTGGGATCGAAGTTCGCGGCGAAGAGCTCCTCGACGTCGGCGAGATGGGACGCGCGGGCACCCTCGCACTTCTCGATCCCGAGGTCGGTCAGCTTCGCGTAGGTCACGCGCTGATCGCTCTGACAGCGCTCCTTCGCCACGAGGCCGGCGCGCTCGAGCCCCTCGAGCAGGCGCGTGATCCCGGACGCGGTCAGGAGCACCTGGCGCGCGATGTCGACGCGGCGCATCCGCCGGCCCTCGGCGTGGTAGAGCTGGATGAGGACGTCGTAGTCGCTGAGCGTCAGGCCGTGCTGCGCCTCCAGGCGCGCCGACAGCTCGCGCGTGATCGCTGCGTGCGCACGCAGGAAGCGGATCCAGGCCTGGAGGCCGGGCTCAGAAATCGGTTGTGCGGTCAATACTTGACTAGACAATCTTTCCTCGCTACGATTGCTTGCGTAATCAAGTTTATCTTCGAATCCCCCAGGGAGGCAAGTCTTTCATGTCAGTCATCGAGTCCACCGAGCAGTTTGCCCCGGCCGGCAGCTGGACGTCGGATCCGGTCCACTCGAGCGTCACGTTCGAGGTCGAGTACGCGGGTGGCGCGACCTTCACCGGCGCGTTCCGCGACTTCTCGGCCGAGCTGAGCGGCGGCACCCTCGCCGGCACCGCGAAGGTCGCGAGCGTCGACGTCAAGGACGAGCAGCTCAACGGCCATCTCCAGTCGCCCGACTTCTTCGACGCGGCCCGCTTCCCGGAGATCACGTTCCGGGCGACCGAGCTCGTCAAGGAGAGCGACGGCAGCGTCCGCGCGAGCGGCGAGCTGACGCTCAAGGGTGTCACGAAGCCGGTCGAGCTCACGGGCCGCATCGGCAGCCCGCAGACCGACCCGTTCGGCCGCGAGAAGCTCGGCCTGACGCTCCAGACGACCGTCGACCGCAACGACTACGGCATCAGCTGGAACATGCCGAACCAGGCCGGCGGCGGCAACTACCTCGGCGACGACGTCACGCTGGTCGCCAACCTCGTCTTCGCGAAGCAGGCGTAGCGAGATGAAGATCCTGGCCGTCTCAGGAAGCATCCGGCGCGACTCGCACAACACGAACCTGCTGCGCGCCGCCGCCGAGGCCGCGCCCGCGGGCGTCGAGGTCGAGCTGTGGGACGGGATCGGCGACCTGCCGATCTACGACCAGGATCTCGACGGCGCGGAGCCGGAGAGCGTTCTCCGGCTCCGCAAGGCCTGGTCGGAGGCGGACGCGATCCTCTTCGCGACGCCCGAGTACAACGGCTCCGTCCCCGGCGGGCTGAAGAACGCGATCGACTGGGCGTCGCGGCCGAAGTTCCACGCGGCGCTGACGAACAAGACGGTCGCCGTGGTCGGCGCCTCGACCGGGCAGTTCGGCGCCATGTGGGGCCAGGCAGATCTGCGGAAGGTCCTGGGCATCGCCGGCGCGCGGGTCGTCTCGGACGAGCTGCCGGTCGCGCGGGCGCACGAGAAGTTCGACGCCGACGGGCGGCTGCTGGACGCCGAGCTGCACGAACGGCTCCGGCTCGTGCTCTCGACCCTCGCCGCCGAGGCGGCGGTCGAGCAGGTCGCGGCGTAGCTCGAGAACGACGAGGGGCCGCTCTCGCGGCCCCTCGATCTCGGCTACCAGCCTGTATTGGTAGAGACGCTTTCCTGCTCCGGCTTACTTCTGGGCCGGGCGGCGCGAAACGCGTCGTCCCCCACGCTGGCTAGGCGGTTCCCCGTAGGTCCCGGGGACAGCGCCTCTACCGGCTGGTACCTCCACTGCCCGAACTGTCTGAAATCACTGCCGGACCACCTCCTTTCCGCGGTAGCTGGAAGATAGCGAACGGAGAGGTCAGCGGAGAACGACGGAGAGCTCGAGCCCGCGATCGAGCGGGACGGTGACGCTCTCGAGGGTCGGGTCCGCCTGGCGGGCGGCGCTGTACTCGGCGAGCGGGTCGGGGTGCGAGAGGACGTTGTCGGCGACGAACAGCGCGCCCGGCTCGACCTTCTCGCGCGAGAGCTGGAACAGGCGCTCGTAGTCCTCCTTCTCCGCGTCGATGAAGACGACGTCGAACACGTCGTCGATCCGCGGCAGTGCCTCGAGCGCGTCCTCCTCGACGAGCTCCGCCCAGTCGGCGAGCCCGGCCTCCTCGACGTTCCGGTGCCACGCCTCGATCTTGCGCGGGTCGCTCTCCACGGACAGGACGCGGCCCCCGAGATAGCGGACGCCGGCGGCGAGCCAGATCGTCGAGTAGCCGCGGGAGCCGCCGAGCTCGAGCACCTCGCAGTCGGTCTGCGGGGCGACGAGCGAGAAGAGGAAGCGCCCGGTTGTCGGCGCGACCTGGCGCGCGCGCTCGCTCGCCGGGAGGCCCTGATCGCGCTCCGTGGCGTCCTCGCGCTCGAGGCGCTCCAGCACGGCGCGAACGCGGTCGTCGAGCACGGCGGCAGCCTATCCTTGCGCCGATGCGAGCCGAGCTCACCGTCGAGATCGCGCGGACGCCGGAGGAGGTCTGGGCCTACCTGACCGACGTCTCGAAGGTGCCGTCGTGGCAGTCGGGGGTGCATTCCGCGCAGGTCGTCGGCGGCGGCGAGGTCGCGGCGGGCGCGCGGATCGAGGAGTCGCGCAGCCTCTTCGGTCGCGACTTCCACACGACGCTCGAGATCTGCGACTGCGAGCCGCCGCGGGTCTTCGGCTTGCGCGCGCTCGGCGGGCCGGTCGCGTTCACGGTGCGCCACGACCTCGAGCCGTCGTCCGCGGGGACGCGCCTGCGGGTCGTCGCGGAGGCCGATACGGGCTTCCTGCCGGGCATGGCCGCCGGCCTGATGGCCCGCCGCGCCGAGAAGCAGTTCCGCAAGGACTTCGACCGCCTCAAGGCGGTCCTCGAGTCCTAGGCGACGATCTCGAGGTACGCCGCCGCGGGCTCCTTCCGCGAGAGCCGCGACTGGAGCTCGAGGGCGCGGCGCTGCCAGCCGTACTTGCGGCGGAGGAGCGGGACGACGGCGCCCGCCGCCTCCGGGCCGAGGACGCGCGCCGTCGCCTCCACGCGCGGACCGTTCTCGCGGCCGCGGGCGTCGCACGGCGCGACCAGCACGCGCGAGTCGCGCCGGATCCGCCGCACCTTCCACGTCCGCTCCCCGGTCCAGACGAGCAGCCGCTCGCCGTCATCGCTCACGACCCAGACCGAGGTCGAGGCGAGGGAGCCGTCCCGGCGCCGCGTCGTCAGGCTGACGTAGCGCCGGGAGGCGAGCTCCCCCAGTCCCATCAGGCGGCCTCGAGCACGAGCTCGCCGACGGCCTCGGCACGAGGCCGGCCGGGGATGAAGGCCGAGACGATCGCCGCGACGATCACGACCGCGCCGCCGACGTAGACCGCGGTGGTCGTGCCGTTCACGAAGGCAGTCGGGCTCGCGTAGCCGCCGACGCTCGAGAAGATCGAGGCCAGCACCGCGACGCCGAAGACGCCGCCGAGCTCGCGGATCGCGTTCGTCGCACCGGATGCCTTCCCCTGCGCCTCCGGCCGCACCGCGCCGAGGACGAGGTTCGCGACCGGCGCGAAGAAGAGCGCCATCCCGATCCCGGAGAGCACGAACGGGCCGACGAGCGAGAGGTAGGGCGTCGCCGCCGTCTGGGTCGAGGCGATCCAGAGGAGGCCGGCGCCCTGCAGCGCGAGCCCGACCGTCATCAGCCGCTGGCCGCCGACCCGGTCGGACAGCGCCCCGGCGAGCGGCGCGACGAACATCGGCATCGCCGTCCACGGGAGGATCCGCAGCCCGGACTGCAGCGGCGAGAGGCCCTGGACGGTCTGGAAGTACTGCGCGAGCAGGAAGATCGAGCCGAACATCCCGAAGAACATGAGCAGCGAGGCCACGTTCGCCAGCGTGAACGTGCGGTCGCGGAAGAAGCCGAGCGGGAGCATCGGATGCGCGGCGCGGGACTCCCACGCCACGAACGCGGCGACGAGGAGCACGCCGACGACCATCGGGACGACGACGCCGACCGACGTCCAGCCGTGCGCGTTGCCTCGGACGAGGCCCCAGACGATCCCGAGCAGGCCGACGCTCGCCAGGCCGAGCCCGGGCAGGTCGAGCGCACGGTCCGGGCCCCGCGTCTCCGCGAGCTGCCGCATCGCCAGCGGCGCGAGGACGAGGCCGATCGGGACGTTGAGCCAGAAGATCCAGTGCCACGAGATGCCGCTGACGACGGCGCCGCCGACGAGCGGGCCGAGCGCGACCGCGAGGCCTCCGACGCCGCCCCAGATGCCGAAGGCGAGACCGCGCCGCTCGGGAGCGACGGCCGCCGAGAGGATCGTCAGCGTGAGCGGGGCGACGATCGCGCCGCCGATTCCCTGCAGGCCGCGGGCGACGTCGAGCATCGTCGCCGAGGTCGAGAGCGCCGCCAGCGCCGAGGCGCCGGTGAAGAGGAGCAGGCCGATCGAGAAGAGCCGCCGCCGGCCGAAGCGGTCGCCGAGCGCCGCGCCGGTCAGGAGCAGCACCGCGAACGTCAGCGTGTAGGCGTTCACCGTCCACTCGAGCTGCGAGATGGAGGCGTGGAGGCTGCGCCGGATGACGGGCAGCGCGGTCGTCACGACGAGGTTGTCCAGGCTGACCATGAACAGGCCGAGCGACGTGACGATCAGCGTCCACGCCGTTTGCCGCTTCGTAAGATTGTGAGTCATCACTTCCTCCGTGGTGAAAAAAAGGGCGGTCTACAGGTCGTCGAGGTTCTTGCCGCAGCCCTCGAGCAGGTCGATCATCCAGGGTTCCGGTTCCTGATCGACGTGCATCGAGGCGAGGACGTTGAGGAACATGCCGGCGGCGAAGAAGTTCCACACCTCCGGCCAGTCGGCGCCGGACACGCGCCGGACGTAGGCGACGAGGTCGCCGTAGCCGGCCCGCACGACGGCGCGGATGTCGGGGTCGTCGGCCGCCGCGTACGCCTGCATCTGCGCGCGCAGGGACAGCTTGTCGTTCTGGAGGGCGTTCATGTAGGCGGTGCCGATCGCGTGCAGCGCCTCGGAGCCGCGCGCGCCCTCGGCCGCCCGCTGGAAGAGCTCGAGCGTCTCGCGGAAGTGGCGGGACACGCAGGCGAGATAGAGGGCCTTCTTCGTCCCGAACAGCCGGAAGAGGTACGGCTGCGAGATCCCGGCGCGGGCGGCGATGTCCTCGGTCGAGGTCGCCGCGTAGCCCTTCTCTGCGAACTCGATGAGCGCCGCCTCGAGGACGTCGTCCTTGCGCTCGGCGGCGGAGAGGCGGGTCGCAGCGTTCACGCGGCTGATAGTAAGTGACGACTCACTTCGTGTCAAGCGCGCGCTCGTAGATCCCCACGAGCTGCCCGGCGATCGCGTCGACGTCGTGGAGCTTCTCCGCGTAGGCGCGCGAGGCCTCGCCGATCGCCCGGCGGCGGGCCCCGTCCGCGACGAGCGGCGCGAGCGTCTCCCGGAGCGTCTCCTTCGTCGTCCCGACCAGTGGCACCTGGACGCCGTACGCCTCCTCCGTCCGCCGCACCGCCTCGTCGTGGAGGAAGGTGACGACCGGCTTGCCGAGCGCGAGGCACTCGATCGCGAAGACGCCGTACCAGCCGGCGTTGAGCTGGTCGACGACGATGTCCGCGTCGCGGTACTGCTCGAAGGCCTCGTCGTGCGTGAGGCCCTCGACGATCCGCAGCTCGGCGTCGAGCCCCTCGCAGGCGGCGACGACGTGGTCCGTCCCCTTGCGCCGCCGCGACGACGGCGCGTGCAGGATCACCGGCCGCTTCCGCTCCGCGTCCGGGATCGCCGGCTCGATCCGCGAGACCTCGATCCCCGGCAGGACGACGTCCGCGTGCGGCACCCAGCGGATCGCGTCGTACGAGCCGACGATCTCCGCGTCCGCGCGCAGGCCGTACGCGAGCTGCTCGCGCGTCTTGCCGCGGATGTCCGAGCCGAGGTAGTGGTAGACGCCGCGCTTGCCGAGCGCGTGCAGGATCCGGAACTGCACCTTCGCCGGGACGAGGGTGACGCTCGAGTAGAAGTGGAAGACGTCGTAGCGCGGCAGCAGCTCGAGGAACGCCGGCCACTGCTTCAGCTGGCGGCGCAGGAGCCCGCCCTCGAGGTCGAGCGAGCGGTCGGCCTCGGGGTGGAGCTTGTAGCGCTCGAAGACGACGAGGTCGGCCTCGACGCCGCGGCGGCGCAGGGCCTGGACGTTCTGCCACGGGATCCCGGCGGTGTTCACCGGGCAGTGGAGGACCCTCATGCGAGGTCGATGCGGTTCTCGCCCATCTTCCGCAGCATGACGTCCCGCTCGGCGGCGATCAGCGACTCCATCGTCTCGCGCATCGTCGCGCCGTCGAAGACCCAGATCTCCGGGTGGACGAGCAGCTGCAGCCACTCGAAGCGGGCTTCGCGGAGGTCGTCGTGCGGGCAGCCGCTGCGCCAGTGCTGGTTCGAGTCGGAGCGGTAGTTGGCAGGGTCGAACCACGGCGGCCGCATGACGTTGACGACGCCGTCGACGGGCTCGCTCATGTACTCCGGCTCCGGCGTGTGCCAGGCGAGGACGGGGTCGAAGCGGTCGTCGAGCGCGGCGTGCGGGTGGACGCCGTGGAGGCCGACGCGGTGGCCGAGCTCGCGCAGACGCGCGAGAGCGCGCTCGCCCGGGCGCGAGTCGAGGTTGTAGAAGTCGCTACGCGTCATGAGGAAGTAGGTCGCCGCGACGCCGCGCTCGGCCTCGAGCTCGGCGAAGACGAGCGCCGCGTCGAGCGACATGTCGACGTCGTGGCGGAGGAAGAGGTCACGCGGCTCGGGCTCGTGGTCGAAGACCACGAAGCGGTAGCCGCCGGCCTGCGCGGCGTCGAGGATCTCGCCGTAGTGCGCGAGGTCGAAGGCGCAGCCCGTCACTCGACCTCGACGTCGACCAGCGCCGCCGCCTGCTCCGAGCGCTCGAGCGCCTCGGGACCGGTGGCGCCGATCGCGACGACGTAGCCGCGCCGGTCGCCGTCGCGCTGCACCGGCCGGATCGTCTCGCCGGGGACGATGTAGCTCGCCGCATCGACGACGCCCGGCGCAGCCAGGACGCGGTCGAGGCTCGCCTCGGACTTGACGCGGCCGGTCGGGAGCGGACCCGGCTGCGCGGTGAAGAAGCGGATCGCGACCGGCTGGCGGAACTTCGGCAGCGCGAGCTCGTCCGGGATCGGCTCGCCCGTCGCGAAGCGGAGCGCGACCTCGACGAGGTCGACGCCGACGGCGTGCTGGACGAGGTCGGCCATCTGCCCGCCGGGGATGCGCGCGGCGATCTCGATCATCAGGATCCGCCCGTCCGGGTGCGCGATCAGCTGCGGGAAGCCGATGCCGTTGCGGAGGCCGAGCGCGAGCAGCGTCTCGCCGACCATCGCCTCGGCGCGCTCGGTGCCGCCGGCGTCCAGCGCCGCCGGGTACGCCTGGATCCAGCCGACCGCGAAGCCCGAGCCGGGCGGGCGGTGGCGATCGGAGAGCGTGAGCGGGATCACCTCGCCGTCGCGGACGATCGCCATCGCGTTCATCTCCGTGCCCTCGACGAACTGCTCGACGATCACCTCGCCGCCCCGCGAGAGCTCGAGGGACTCGGGGAACCGCTCGACGAGCTCGTCGTCGGACTCGATTCGGAAGACGCCGCGCTGGCCGCCGCTGTCGGCGGGCTTGATGACGAGCGGGTAGCGGACGTGCGCCGCGGCGGCGAGCGCCTCCTCGGGCGTGCGCGCCGACCCGAAGCGCGGCTGCGGGATGCCGGCGCGCTCGAGGCGACGGCGCATCTCGACCTTGTGCGTCAGGCCGACCGCGACGTCCACGCCGATCCCAGGGAGACCGAGCGCCTCGGCGACCGCCGCAACCGCGACGACCGCTCGGTCGGAGGTGATCGTGAGGACGCCGTCCGGCTTGACCTTCTCGGCGAACTCGATCGCCTTCGGGATCTCGACGAAGTTGACGACCTCCGCGATGTCCGCGTCCGGGAGCGCGAGCGCGTCCGGGTTGCCGTCGACGGCGGCGACCCGGTAGCCGAGCTCCTTCGCGCGCAGGATCGCGGCGCGCTGGTGGCGGCCGGCGCCGAGGAAGAGCACGGTCTTCATGCCGCGGACGACTCTAGCCAGCGCATCGTCCGGGCAATCCCGTCCTCGAGCGCCACCTCCGGCCGCCAGCCGAGCGTGCGGAGCCGGTCGGTGTCGAGCCCCCGGAGGACGAGCGCCGGCCCCTCCGGCGGCTCGGTCACGTCGATCAGCGACTCGTCCGCGCCCGCCGCGGCGCAGCAGATCCGGGCGACGTCGTGCAGCGTCCGCAGGTCGTCCTCGCTGCCGATGTCCCATTCGCCGCGCTCGCCGCGGTCGACGAGCAGCGCGACTGCGGCGGCCTCGTCCCGCACGAAGCAGAACGAGCGCTCCCAGCCGCGGTAGACGACGATCGGCTCTCCCGCGCGCGCCTGGCGCAGCATCGTCGGGATCGCGCCGCGCCGCTGGCCGGGGCCGTACGGGAAGTGGAAACGGAGGATCGTCGCCTCGCCGACGAGCTCCTCGCTCTCGCGCTTCGAGTCGGCGTACGGCGTGTCGTCGGAGTAGATCGAGGTCGTGGAGCCGTGGAAGAGCGGGATGCCGCGCTCGTGCGTCGCCGCGGCGACGAGCCCGGCGACCGGCGCGTTCTCCGCGATCCGGTCGTCTCCCGGCATGACCGCGGCGAGGTGGACGACGGCATCGGGCTCGTGGCGCGCGAGCAGGCTCGCCGCGACTCCCGGCTCCGCCAGGTCCCCGTCGGCGCGGCCGAGCGGGACCGCCGCGTGCCCGAGCTCGTCGAGCGCCTCGCAGACGTGCGCGCCGATGAAGCCGCGCCCGCCGGTGACGAGCACCTTCACGCGAGCGCGGGCTTGCGCGCGCGGTACCAGGCGATCGTGCGCTCCAGGCCCTCGTCGAGCTCGACGCTCGCCTCGAACCCGAGCAGCTCGCGCGCCTTCTCGACGTTCGGGATGCGCAGCTCGACGTCGACGTAGTTCAGCGGCGCGAAGCGGATCTCGCCCGGGCAGCCGGTGAGCCGCTTCACGCGCTGGGCGAGGTCGAAGATCGTCACGGCGCTGCGCGGGTTGCCGACATTGAACGACTGACCGACCGCCTCCGGCCGCGCGAGCGAGAGGACGAGCGCCTCGACCATGTCGTCGACGAAGCACCAGGCGCGGATCTGCGAGCCGTCGCCGCGGACGACGAGATCCTCGCCGGCCAGCGCGGCCTCGATGAACGCGCGGATCGCGCCGCCGCCGATCTGGCCCGGGCCGAAGACGTTGAAGGGTCGCACCGTCACGGTCGGGACGCCGAGCTCGTCGTGGTACGCGTGCGCCATGTGCTCGCCCGCGAGCTTCGAGACGGCGTACGTCCAGCGCGCCTCGCCGACGGAGCCGATCGTCGAGACGTGGCCCTCGCTGACGTTGAAGGCATGCGTCCCGAAGACCTCGCTCGTCGAGAAGTCGACGATCCGCTCGAGCGTGTCGAGCGTGGCGACGGCGGCCTCGAGGACGTTGTAGGTGCCGATCATGTTCACGCGCATCGTCCGCACCGGGCTCTCGAGGACCGTGTCGACGCCCGCGATCGCAGCGCAGTGGACGATGTGGGTCGCGCCCTGCGCGAGCTCCTTGATCAGGTCGGCGTCGAGGACGTCGCCCTGGTGGAAGGTGAACTTGGGGTGGGAGGCGAGGTCGGTCGCGGAGAGCGCGTCGCGGTGGAGGTTGTCGACGGCGACGATCTCGTTGTCGTCGACGAGGCGGCGGCCGAGCGTGGTCGCGATGAAGCCGGCTCCGCCGGTGACGAAGATGCGTTTCCCCTGCAACATGGGCCCGCGCGAGTCTAGCCTCCGCCCGTGCACGGACAGCTCGACGCCTGGCTGGAAGCCGGCTCCGAAAGCGACGAGGAGTTCGTCGAGCGGGCCTGGCGGCTGCTCGTCCGGCGCGACGTCGAGCCGGAGGCGCGGCAACGCGCGCTCGACGGGCTCGCCTCCGGGACGCTTTCGCGGTCGAGCCTGATCAGGGAGCTGGCGACGAGCGAGGAGTTCGCCGCGGTCGCGCTGCTGGACGACGCGGTCGCCTGGGCCGCGGGCGAGCGCGGGAGGCCGCGCGAGGTGCGCGGGCCCGCGCGGCCGCGCGACCTGCGAGCGCCCGCGTGGAGCGACGAGCGGGCGATCGAGATCCCGTGGTGCCTCGCGCGCTACGACGGCGAGCGGCGCGTCCTCGACGTGGGCTACGCGTTCGCCGAGCCGGCGTACCTCGCGGGGCTGGTCGCGCTCGGCGCGGAGGAGCTCACCGGCGTCGACCTCGCGGAGGCCGACGTCCCCGGCCTGCGCAGCGTCGTCGCCGACGTACGCGACCTCCCTTTCGGCGACCGCTCCTTCGACCTCGTCCTCCTCGTCTCGACCCTCGAGCACGTCGGCCGCGACAACGAGGTCTACGCCGTGGACGCGGCGCGGGACGAGGCCGGCGACGAGGCGGCGCTGCGCGAGCTCCGGCGCGTGCTCGCCGCCGAGGGCCGGCTGCTCGTGAGCGTCCCGACGGGCAAACCGGAGGACCAGGGCTGGCAGGTCGTCCGGCGCCCGGCCGAGTGGGTGGAGCTGTTCGAGCGGGCCGGCTTCCTCGTCTTCGAGGACGAGCTCTACGCGCGCGGCGAGGACGGCTGGCGCAGCGTCGACGCCGAGACGGCGGCCCTGGCCCGGTACGGCGAGGGCGGCCCCGGCGCGGGCGCCGTGCTCCTCGCCGAGCTACGTCCCAAGCGGCTGAGCGAGCGCGTCCGCCTCGCCGTCCGCGACGCCCGCCACCGCGACGCTCCCCGCCGCTCGGTCTGACGGGCGCAGGAGCACGGCCGCGAAGGCGAGCCCGCCGGCGGTCAGCGCCGCCGCGACGACGACGAACAACGTCTGGACCGAGATCCAGCGCAGCGCCTCGCCGGCGCCGAAGAAGCCGAGCGGGCCCGCCACGGACGCGACCGTCATGACGGCGGTGATCACCTTCGGACGGAGGGGCGCCGGGGTGCGCACGGTCATGATCCCGAAGATCGGGGCGTTGACGAGCGGGCTGAAGAACGCGAACGCGGCGATGACTGCGAGCGCCGCGCCCCAGGGCATCGAGAGGCCGAGGAGGAAGATCGGCAGCGGCAGCGCGACGATCGCGACGGCCGCGAGCTTCTGCAGGTCGGCCTTCTTCGTCACCTGCTGCGCGCAGAGCGCACCCGCGAGCGCGCCGATGCCGAACGCGCCGAAGAGCAGGCCGGCCACCCGCGCGGAGCCGTACGTGAAGTAGGCGAGTGCGTTGACGCCGACGATGATCCCCTGCGCGAAGAGGTTCACGGCGCAGGCGGCGAGCATCATCGGGCCGAGCAGCGGGTCGCGGCGGAGGAAGCGCAGGCCGGCGAGCAGCCCCTTCGCCTCCGCGGTCTCGGCGACGCGGCGCCCGGCGCGGACGACCGTCGAGATCGTCAGGAACGAGAAGACGTAGGTGCCGGCGTCGACGACGAGGACTGCGGACGGGCTCGTCGCCGCGATCAGGACGCCCGCGAGCACCGGGCCGGCGACGATCGTCCCCTGCTGCACGGCCGCGAAGACGGCGTTGGCCCCCGCGACCGCGCGCTCGTCCTCCCCCGCGACCTCCGGCAGGACGAGCCGCGACGACGCGAAGTAGGGCGCCGTGAAGCAGCCGACCGCGAACGCGGAGGCGAGCAGCGCCGGGAACGAGAGGTGCCCCGTCCAGTGCAGGACGGGCAGCACGAGCATCAGCGGCCCGCGCGCCGCGTCGGAGACGAGCATCGTCCGCTTCGCGCCGAGGCGCGAGATGAGCGTCCCCGCCGGGATTCCGAGCAGGCCGACCGGGAGCATCTCCGCGCCGAGCACCCAGCCCATGCGCGCGGTCGAGCCGGTGGTGGTGAGCACGAACCAGGGCAGCGCCACGAAGGTCATCGACGAGCCCGTCAGCGAGACGAGCTCGGCGGCGATCAGTCCGAGAAGCGAGCGGTTTCTCCACATGCGAGAGATAATAAAACGTCCGTACGGTTTTGTAAAGTGGAGTCGTGCCGAAGGTCTCGCAGGAGCATCTCGACGCGCGGCGCCGCCAGATCCTCGAGGGCGCGCAGCGTGCGTTCGCGCGGCACGGCTACGCGGGCGCGACGGTGGCGCGGCTGGAGGAGGAGATCGGCCTCTCGCGGGGCGCGATCTTCAACTACTTCCCGAGCAAGCTCGACCTGTTCGTCGCGCTGGCCGAGGACGTGAACCGGCGCTACACGGCGCTGATGCATGACCAGGGGATGGACGCGGCGATCCGCGGGATCGCGGACGAGGATCCGGAGCTGCTCGGGATGCTGATCGAGATCGAGTCGCATCTCCGGCATGACGAGGAGTTCGTCCGGAAGCTCGAGGCGGTGGCCGAGCGGGCGACTCCGACGAACCGGTCGGTGTTCGAGGCGCGCCAGCGCGACGGCACGTACCGGGACGACATCCCGGCGATCGAGCTCGGGCGGTTCGCGTCGATGGTGCTGAACGGGGCAGCGCTGCGGCGCGCGAGCGGCGACCCGTTCGACGTCGACGCGACGATCCGCCTGCTGCACGACGCGCTCGCGCCACGGAAGTAGCATCGGCGCGTGACCGATCCGCGGACGCGCATCGTGGCCGCCGGCTACGACGAGATCGGAGAGGCGTTCGCCGAGTGGCGCAAGCGCTTCGCGAACGACCCGCGGCGCGAGTGGGAGGACGAGCTCGTCGCTCGGCTCGAGCCGGGCGCGCGCGTCCTCGAGCTCGGCTGCGGGAGCGGCACCGAGGAGACGAAGCGGCTCGCGGCGCGATTTCGGCTCACCGGCGTCGACATCTCGGAACGCCAGGTCGAGCGCGCCCGCCTCGCCGTACCGGACGCCGAGTTCGTCTGCGCGGACGTCACCGAGCTGGAGCTCCCGGCCGGCTCGTTCGACGCCGTCGCGTCCTTCTACGTCTTCAACCACATCCCGCGCGAGCTGCTGAGGCCGCTGCTCCTGAAGATCCACGAGTGGCTCGTCCCCGGCGGCTGGCTACTGACCGCGTTCGGGCAGAGCGACACCGAGGACTGGACGGGCGACTGGCTCGGGGCGCCGACGTTCTTCTCGAGCTAC
>JAFAIV010000261.1 GCA_019236545.1 Actinomycetota bacterium
TTCTTCACGCGCGTCCTGAACACGCTGATCGACCCGAACATCCTCAGCCTGTTCTTCCTCGCCGGGATCATCGGGATCGGGTTCGAGATCTTCCACCCCGGCGTCGTGCTACCGGGCGCGCTCGGCGCGGTCTTCCTCGTCACGGCGCTGTTCGGCTTCTCGGTGCTGCCCATCTCCTGGGCGGGGCTCGTCCTGATCCTGCTCGGCGTGGCACTGCTCGTGATCGACGCCCACGTCGTCAGCCACGGCGCGCTGACCGTCTCGGGGCTGATCGCGCTCGCGGTGGGGATGCTGATGCTGTTCCACAACGCTCCCTCGCCGTACCACACGTCCGTCCCGCTGGTGGTGACGCTGACGCTGGCGATCGGCGGCTTCTGGGCGTTCGCGCTGAGCAAGGCGGTGCGGGCGCGGCGTCAGCCCGTGACGGTCGGGCCGGAGCGCGTGATCGGCGACGAGGCCGTCGTCCGCGACCCGGGCCACGTCTTCGTCGACGGCGAGCTCTGGCGCGCGCGGCGCGCCGACGGCTCCGAGCTCGTCCCGGGCGACCATGTCCGGGTGGAGAGGATCGACGGCCTCGAGCTCACCGTCTCCGGCAGGGACGACTCGTGAGCGCGCCGACGAACGCGTTCCGCGCGGAGTGCGACGGAGAGGGCTGGCCGGAGGGCGTTCGCGGCGCGCGCCTGCTCGAGCGGCCGCCGGGGACGAAGCTCGTGTCCGCGGTGTGGGAGCTCGACCCCGGCGCCGAGTCGCCGCAGTACCACCTCCACCATGCGACCGAGGAATTGCTGCTCGTCGTCGCCGGCACGGCGACGCTGAAGACGCCGGAAGGCGAGCGCATGCTCGAGCCGGGCGAGGTCGTCCACTTCCCGCTCGGTGCCCCGGGCGCCCACAAGGTGCTCAACCGCTCGGACGCGCCCGTGCGCTACCTGATGATCGCCGCGCACAGCCGGCTGGACGTGATCGAGTACCTGGACACGAACGAGGTCGTGGTCTACAGCCACGAGCCGTCGATCCTCGCCGAGGATCCGATCTTCTTCAGACACGAGCTGGAACCCCGAAAGGAGTAGGGTCGCGCCATGACAGCCGGGCTCGTCATCCTCGCGGTCGTCGTCTTCCTGCTCGTCCTCTTCCTGATCTCCGCGCTGAAGGTGATCCGGGAGTACGAGCGGGCGATCGTCTTCCGCCTCGGCCGGCTCTACCCCGAGCCGAAGGGGCCGGGCCTGTTCTTCCTGATCCCGATCGTCGACCGGATGGTGAAGGTCGACCTGCGCACGATCACGCTGAACATCCCGCCGCAGGAGGTCATCACCAAGGACAACGTCCCGGTGCGGGTCAACGCGGTCGCCTACTTCCGGATCGTCTCGCCGAAGGACGCGATCGTCCAGGTCGAGAACTTCATGGTTGCGACGTCGCAGATCGCGCAGACGACGCTCCGCTCCGTCCTCGGCCAGCACGTCCTCGACGAGCTGCTGTCGGAGCGCGAGAAGATCAACGCGATCCTGCAGGAGATCATCGACGAGGCGACCGGACCGTGGGGGATCAAGGTCTCGATCGTCGAGGTCAAGGACGTCGAGATCCCGGCAGGCATGCAGCGCGCGATGGCGCGGCAGGCGGAGGCCGAGCGCGAGCGCCGCGCGAAGATCATCAACGCCGAAGGCGAGTTCCAGGCCTCCGAGCGGCTGAAGGACGCGGCGCTCGTGATCGAGGAGCACCCGATCGCGCTGCAGCTCCGCTACCTGCAGACGCTGCTCGAGATTGGCGGCTCGAACAGCTCGACGATCATCTTCCCGGCGCCGATCGACCTGATCAAGCCGTTCCTCGACAAGAACGGGAGCGGGAGCTAGCGAAGCCGCTCGGGATCGTCGAACATGTGTTCGATGATCCTGCACGCCGATCTCGACTCGTTCTTCGCCTCCGTCGAGCAGCGCGACGCGCCGCGGCTGCTCGGCCGGCCCGTCATCGTCGGCGGGGGCGTCGTGCTCGCGGCGAGCTACGAGGCGAAGGCCTTCGGCGTCCGGACCGCGATGGGCCTCGGGCGGGCGCGGGCGCTCTGCCCCGCCGCGATCGTCGTCCCGCCGCGGTTCGAGGCGTACTCGGAGGCGAGCAGGGCGGTCTTCCGCGTCTTCGACGACCACTCGCCGGTCGTCGAGGGCCTCTCGATCGACGAGGCGTTCCTCGACGTGCGCGGGATGGAGCGGAGCATCGGCAGCCCGCTCGAGATCGCGACGCGCCTGCGGGCGGCTGTCCGGGAGCAGGTCGGGCTGCCGATCACCGTCGGGATCGCGCGGACGAAGTTCCTCGCGAAAGTGGCGAGCGCGGTGGCGAAGCCGGACGGGCTGCTGCTCGTGCCGCCGGAGGGCGAGCGCGCGTTCCTCCACCCGCTGCCCGTGGAGGCGCTCTGGGGCGTCGGGCCGAAGACGGCGGCGAAGCTCCACGAGCGCGGGCTCGTGACGGTCGGCCAGGTCGCGCGGACGCCGCAGATCCTGCTCGTCTCCTGGCTCGGCCCCGCCGCCGGACGGCACCTGCACGCGCTCTCGCACAACCTCGACGCGCGCCGCGTCGACTCGGGCCGGAGGCGTCGCTCGATCGGCTCGCAACGAGCGCGGCCGAGCGGGCGCTGGACGCCGGAGTCTGCCGATGCCGATCTCGTCGCGCTCATCGACCGCGTGACGCGGCGAATGCGGGCGGCCCGCCGGGTCGGCCGGACGGTCGTGCTGCGGCTGCGCTTCGGCGACTTCACCCGCGCCACGCGGTCGCTGACGCTCCCGCACGCGACGGCGAGCACGGAGCTGATCCTCGCCGCCGCGCGGGAGCTGCTCGCCGGCGTGCTGCCGACGCTGGAGCTGCGCGGCCTCACGCTCGTCGGCATCTCCGTGACGAACCTCGAGCCGGAGGACGCGATGCAGCTGACGCTTCCGTTCGATCGCCGCTGGACGGACGCGCTGGACGCGGCACTCGACCAGGTGCGCGACCGCTATGGGAGCGCCGCGATCACCCGCGGTGTGCTTGTCGGGCGCGACCCCGGCATCGCCATGCCCGTCCTTCCCGATCCAGGCGAACGCGCGCTGGGCTGACCGCGCGTCGCTGTGCCCTCAACCGGCTTGCGCCGGACGAGATCTAGGAGGTGTGCTGCGCCTGCCGCGGATGCTGCTCGCGGAACCGGCGGGCGGCTTCGATGGCCGCGCCGAGGTTGAGGCCCTTGTCCTTGGCCTGCTTGATCAGCATGACCGTCTCGAGCGCGTCGATGTCGTAGATGCGCTGCTTCTTCCCCTTGGTGGGGATCTGGGCCTTGTTCGTCCAGTAGTCGAGCTGCATCTTCGAGATGCCGGCGATCTGGCACACCTGACCGAGATAGAGCTCGACCTTGTCCAGGTGCTCCGCCAGATTTATGGGTTCCAAAAGGTCGAGCTGCCTGCTGATCGCCATACGCTTCCCCGTTTACTCGCCGGACGACCCCTCGTAGTTGAGAGTTATAGAGGGCTGTGCCGACTTTGGGAAGAGGAAGCTGCGAAAAGCTGACTACTCGTCCTCGTCGTCCACCGGCTCGAAGTCCTCGTCGTCCTCG
>JAFAIV010000392.1 GCA_019236545.1 Actinomycetota bacterium
GAGACGATCAACCTCGCCGTCCCCGGCCCCGACGGCGTCGAGCACCTGGCCCAGGAGGACACGGCCCACTTCGTCGGCGTCACCGACTGGGTCGGCCGCCGCGTCCCCTTCGAGCTCGCCGCGAACGGGAAGTGCTTCCTCGCCTACAACACGCGCGCCCCTGCGCATGCGGACGTGCGCGCGCGTGGCTGGGCGACCTCGATCGACGAGCTCGAGGTGGGCCTGACCGCGCTCGCCGCGCCCGTGCTCGGAGCCGACGGCTCCGCGGTCGCCGCCCTCTCCGTCTCCGGGCCGACCGCCCGCTTGAAGCCGCGCATCGAAGAGCTCGCCCCCGTCGTCGTCGCCGAGGCGACGTCCCTCTCCTCCCAACTGCGAGGTGCCGCATGACCCACGAAGAGATCCTGCAGGGCCTCTACGACAACACCCTCGTCGGCAACGCGCCGGAGGTCCGCGACCTCGTCAACCGGGGCCTCGAGGACTCGCTCGAGCCCGAGAAGATGCTCTACGACGCGTTGATCCCGTCGCTGGAGGAGGTCGGCGCCCGCTTCGAGCGCGGCGACTTCTTCGTCCCGGAGATGCTGATCGCGGCCCGCGCGATGCAGGGCGCGCTCGACATCCTGCGCCCGCTGCTCGCGGAGACGGGCGTCGAGCAGGTCGGCACGTACGTCATGGGCACCGTCAAGGGCGACGTCCACGACATCGGCAAGAACCTCGTCAACATCATGCTCGAGGGCGCCGGCTTCCAGGTCTGGGACCTCGGCGTCAACGTCGCGCCGGAGGTCTTCGTCGAGAAGGTGCAGGAGCACCAGCCCGACATCGTCGGCTTCAGCGCGTTCCTGACGACGACGATGCCGATGTTCAAGGCGAACATCAACGCGCTCGAGAAGGCCGGCATCCGCGACGACGTGATCGTCATGGTCGGCGGCGCGCCGGTGACGCAGGAGTACGCGAACGCGGTCGGCGCGGACGGCTACGCGGCAGACGCCTCCACCGCCGTCCGGCTCGCCAAGGACCTGATCCAGCGCAAGCGGAGCGCCGTCCCCGCCTGATGGATCCGGTCGTCCTCGTCGAGGCGGCGGTGAAGAAGCCGGTCTTCGGCTGCCGGATGTGCGGCCAGTGCGTGCTGCACTCGACCGGGATGACGTGCCCGATGACCTGCCCGAAGACGCTGCGGAACGGGCCGTGCGGTGGCGTCCGGCCGGACGGCCACTGCGAGGTCAAGCCGGAGATGCGCTGCGTCTGGGTGAAGGCGGTCGAGCGCGCGCCGCGGACGCCATGGGCGCACGAGCTCGCCGACCTCCGGCCGCCCGTGGACAACCGCCTCTGGGGGACGTCCTCGTGGCGGAACCTGCTCACCGGCCGCGACAAGCGGACGCCGGCGGGGTGGCGTGTCCCGGCTTAGCGACGCGGTCGAGGCGGGCCGTTTCGTCGTGACGGCGGAGCTGCTCAGCGTCGACTCCGGCGGCCTCGACGCCGTGCACGAGAAGTTCGCGCCGTACGAGGGCTACGTCGACGCGGTCAACGCGACCGACAACACGGCCGCACACGCCCACGCCTCCGCGCTCGCGGTCGCGATCGCGCTCCGGCGGCTCGGGATGGAGCCCGTCATGCAGCTCGTCTGCCGCGACCGGAACCGGCTCGCGCTCGAGGCCGACATCGCCGGCGCGGCGCTGCACGGGATCGAGAACCTCTGCTGCCTGACCGGCGACGACGTCACGGCCGGGGACGAGCCCGAGGCGCGCCGCGTCTTCGACCTCGACTCGATCCAGCTGCTCGCGCTCGCGCGCGGGATGGGCGAGGGCCGCTACCTCTCCGGCCGGACGATCGACCCGGCCCCGCGCCTCTTCCTCGGCGCGGTCGAGAACCCCGGCGCGCCGCCGTACGACCACCGCGTCGAGCGCGCGCTGAAGAAGGTGCGCGCCGGCGCGCGGTTCCTCCAGCTTCAGGTCTGCTTCGAGCGCGAGCGGCTCGAGGCGTTCATGCGGGAGGCGGTCGCGCAGGGGCTCGCGTCGCAGGCGGCGCTGATCCCGTCGATCTGCCTCGCGCGCACGCCCGCGGCCCTCTGCTACATGGACGAGCGCGTCCCGGGGATCAGCGTCCCGGCCGACCTGATCGAGCGCGCCGAGCGCGCCGCCGACGGCGAGGCCGAGTGCTTCGAGATCGCTTGCGAGCTCGCCGACCACGCGCGCTCGCTCCCCGGCGTCGCCGGCCTGCACCTGATCAGCTTCCGCCGCGAGGCCGGCATCGCCCGGCTCTGCGCGCGGCTCGGCATACCACCTCGAGCGGAAAGGGAGACGCGTGGAGACAGTCGTCCAGTCGCCGTCTAGGACGGTCGTGATCGGGCCGGAGCGGCCCTTCGTCGTGATCGGCGAGCGCATCAACCCGACCGGCCGCAAGGTCTTCCAGGCGCAGCTCCAGGCGGGCGACCTCTCGCAGATCGAGATCGACGTCGCGGAGCAGGTCGCCGGCGGCGCGGACATGCTCGACGTCAACGTCGGCGACCCGCTCGCGGACGAGATCGGCCTGATGGCGAAGGCCGTCCCGCTCGTCCAGGGCCTGACCGACCTCCCGCTGTGCATCGACTCGTCCGTGATCGAGGCGCTCGAGTCCGGGCTCGAGGCGTACGACGGCAAGGCGCTCGTGAACTCGGTCACCGGTGAGGACGAGCGGCTCGAGGCGATCCTCCCGATCGTCGCGCGGCACGGCGCCGCGGTGATCGGGCTCGCGAACGACGACGAGATCCCGATGGATCCGGAGCGGCGGGTCGAGGTGGCGAAGAAGATCGTCTCGGTCGCCGGCGACCACGGCATCCCGCCGGAGGACGTCGTCATCGACCCGCTCGCGATGCCGGTCGGCGCCGAGCCGCGCGCGGTGACGCTCTTCCTCGAGACGCTGGGACTGCTGCGCGAGGAGCTCGGCGTCAACACGACCTGCGGCGCGTCGAACACGTCGTTCGGGCTGCCCGGGCGCCACACGCTCGGCGCCGCGTTCCTCGCCGTCGCGCAGAGCCACGGGCTGACGAGCGCGATCATGGACGCGCGCCGCGACGAGACCGTCGAGGCCGTCCGCGCGACCGACTTCCTGCTCGGCCGCGACGAGTGGGGCGCCGAATGGATCCGCCGCTACCGCGCCAAGCAGGCGGCCGCAACGGCGTGAGCGCGGTCGAGGATCTCCCGGAGGCGCCGCACCCCGACCGGGTGCGCCTGCGCTTCCTCCAGGTCGGCGAGGACCACGCCGTCAAGGAGGCCCGCGTGCTCGCCGGGACGACCGTCTTCGACGCGGCGAGCTGGAACGGCGTCGCGATCGACTCGACGTGCGGCGGCCACGGCACCTGCAAGAAGTGCAAGGTGAAGGTCGTCGCCGGCGAGGCGCCTGTGAGCTCCGTCGATCCCCGCGCGTTCTCGGTCGAGGAGCTGCGGAACGGCTGGCGGCTCGCCTGCCGCGCGACCGCGCAGGAGGACCTCACCGTCGAGGTGCCGCCGCTCCAGACGCGGCCGAAGGCGGCGCTCGCGGGCGTCGGGCGGCACGTGATCCTCCGCCCGGCGGTGCAGAAGCGCTACCTCGAGCTCTCGGAGCCGACGCTCGAGGACCAGACGTCCGATCTCGAGCGCCTGCTCGCGGCGATGGACGACGTCGAGCTCCGCGTTCCGCTCGACGTCGTGCGCGACCTCGGCCGGACGCTGCGCGGGGCGGACTGGAAGGTCACGGCCGTCTTCGTCGACGACGTGCTGACGGCGGTCGAACCGGGCGACACGACCGCGCGCCGCTTCGCGATCGCGTTCGACCTCGGCACGACGACCGTCGTCGCGACGCTGCTCGACCTCGAGACCGGCCAGCCGTGCGCGGTGCGCTCGATCCTCAACGCGCAGCAGCCGTTCGGCGCCGACGTCATCTCGCGCATATCGGCGACCATGCTCGACCCGGACGCGCTCGCCCTCCTGCGCGAGCGCGCGCACGAGACGCTCCGGCAGCTCGTGGACGAGGTGTGCGAGGAGGGCGAGGTCGCGCCGGACGAGGTCTACGAGGTCGTCGTCACCGGGAACGTGACGATGATCCAGCTCGCGCTCGGGATCGACCCGGAGCCTCTCTCGATGGCGCCGTTCACGATCGCCGCCCGGCGGCTGCCCGAGGCGCGCGCGTCGGACTTCGGGCTGCGCGTCCACGAGCGCGCGCCGGCCGTCCTCTTCCCCGCGCTCGGCGCCTACGTCGGGCCGGACATCGTCGCGGGGATCCTCGCGACCGGCCTGACGCTCGACCGGCGCGTGCGGCTGTTCGTCGACGTGGGGACGAACTCGGAGATCGTGCTCGGCTCGTCCGCGGGCGCGCTCGCGACGGCGGCGCCTGCCGGGCCGGCGTTCGAGGCTGCGCAGATCCGCTGCGGGATGCGCGCGGCCGACGGCGCGATCGAGGGCGTCCGCATCCGCGACGGCGAGGTCGAGCTGACGGTGATCGGGGACGGCGAGCCCGTCGGCCTCTGCGGCTCGGGCCTCGTGGACGCGGTCGCGGAGCTCGTCGGCGCCCGGATCCTCGACCACTCCGGCCGCTTCGTCCTCGGCTCGTCGGACCGCCTCGACAGGATCGGCGAGGAGAACGTCTTTCGGCTGACGGACGCCGTCTTCCTCTCGCAGCGCGACGTGCGCGAGCTCCAGTTCGCGAAGGCCTCGATCGCGACCGGCTGGACGATCCTCTGCCGCGACCTCGGGATCGACCCGGGCGAGATCGCGCAGGTGCTGCTCGGCGGCTCGTTCGGGTCGTACCTGACGCCGGCGAGCGCGGTGCGGATTGGCCTCGTTCCCGCGCTGCCGCTGCCGCGGATCGTCGCCGCCGGCAACGTCGCCGGGGAGGGAGCGAAGATCGCGGCCCTCTCGGTGACCGAGCGCGCGGCCGCGACGGCGGTGCTCGACGAGGTCGAGTACGTCGAGCTCTCCGGCCGCGAGGACTTCAACGACCTGTTCATCGACCA
>JAFAIV010000393.1 GCA_019236545.1 Actinomycetota bacterium
TCCTGACCGAGGAGGGCGAGCGGCTGCTCGCCGCGTCGCCGCCGGTGGAGGCGAAGGTCGTGCGGATCGAGACGACGCGGCTCGTCCGCTTCGTCCCGCGCGAGCTCGCCGCCGTGACAGTGGAGGGCGACGCGCCGCCGGCGGAACGGGTCTCGCCGCTCTGGGTGACGGGCACGGTGCTGTCCTTCGTCGCGGGCGTCGCGCTCTTCACCGGCGTCCCGCTCGAGATCGAGCACGTCGGCGGCTCGCTCGCGTGGCTCTGGGTGGCGATCCCCGGCGTCTTCTTCGCGCTCGGGCTCGCGCTGCTCTGGCGCGCGCTCGCAACCGGCCACGGGCGGCGGCTGTCGCGGTTCGAGCGCGCCGGAGACGCGGCCGCGTTCGTGCTCGGAATCAGCCCGCCGGAACGGCGCCGCGGCTAGGCCGTGCGCGCTGCGCGCGCCCGCTCGCGCAGCGACCCGAGCAGCGCGCGCAGCTGCGCGAGACGCCCGTCCGCCGACGTGATCCGCTCAGAGATCTCGGCGATCTCCGCGGCGACGCCGTCCGCGTCGGCCGAGTCCGCCTCGCGCGCGACCTCGCCGAGCCGCCGCTCCAGGCGAAGCCGCTCGGCCTCCAGCGCGAGCGCCTCAGCGTAGCCCTCGGTCAGCGTGTTCTCGAGCCGCGACAGGGACGGGGCGTCGCTCCCGCTCTCCGGGAGGCGCAACAACTCGACGATCTCCTCGTGCACTCCGTCCATGGCTGCGGCTCCTGATTATCGGAGTCCGCCCATCGGCCCACATGGGGCGGGCGGCCCATCTTTCGGGGTCGCACGACCCATCCCACTTGACGGGAAGAACCCCGCTTTCAACAATGAAAAGCTCGTGGTCGGGGCCTTCCGCATCGCCCTCGCGGCCCTCGCCGCCGCGCTCAGCCTGCCGTCCGCCGCCGGCGCGGCGCAGCACGCCTCGCTGCAGGAACGGCTCTCCGCCGCGCTCGCGAGCGGCCGCGGCGTCGCCGGCGCGCTCGTCGTCGACCTCCGCACCGGCGCGACCGTCTTCGCGCAGAACGCCGACCTCCCGCTCGCGCCCGCGTCGAACCAGAAGCTCGGCGTCACCTACGCCGCCCTCACCGGCCTCGGGCGGGGCTTCCGGATCGCGACCGACGTCCTCGGCCGGGGCATGCAGGACGGGACGACCTGGAACGGCGACCTCGTGCTCAAGGGCTACGGCGACCCGACGCTCTCCGGCGCCGGGCTGGCGAAGCTCGCGCGGCAGGTCGCCGCCGACGGGATCACGCGCGTCACCGGGCGCGTCGTCGGCGACGAGAGCTGGTTCGACTCGGCGCGCACCGGCGTCGGCTGGAAGCCGTCGTTCTTCATCCTCGAGTCGCCGCCGCTCTCGGCGCTGATCGTCAACCGCGGCTGGGACGGGCGCAGGACGTCGCGGCAGCCCGCGCTGACCGCGGCGCAGCTCTTCCGCGCCGCCCTCGGCCGCGCCGGCGTCAAGGTCGCCGGCGGCGCCGCCGTCGGCGTCGCCGCTCAGGACGCCCAGCTCCTGGCCGAGATCGAGTCGCCGCCCGTCTCGGCGCTCGTCCACTTCATGGACCTCTACAGCGACAACTTCACGGCCGAGATGCTGATCAAGCAGGTCGGCGCCGTGCAGGCCGCCTCCGGGACGGCGGCGGCCGGGATCGGCGTCGAGCTCTCGCTGCTCCAGGACGCGGGCGTGCCGCTCGACGGCGTCCACCTCGCCGACGGCTCCGGCCTCTCCCAGGTCGACCGCTGGACGGCGACCGGCCTCGTCTCGCTCCTGCGGGCGATGTGGCAGGACCCGGCACTCGAGCCGGATCTCCTCTCGGCGCTGCCGATCGCCGGGGTCAACGGGACGCTGCAGGACCGGATGGAGCGCGGGCCGGCGTACCGGAACGTCCGCGCGAAGACCGGCACGACGGACGAGTGCACGGCGCTCTCCGGCTTCGTCCGCGACCGCTACGTCTTCTCGATCCTGATCAACGGCCACCCGGTCTCGTGGACGGCGACTCGCTCGGCGGAGGATCGCTTCGCGCAGGTGCTCGCCTCGGCCGCGACCGCCGGCTAGGCGCGCAGGAGCTCGAGCAGGTCGGCCTCGGTGAGGAGCGGCACGCCCGCCTTCTCGGCCTTCGTCAGCTTCGAGCCCCCCGGCTCCTCGCCGACGACCAGGCCGGTCGTCTTCGAGGACGGCGAGCCGCTCACCTTCGCGCCCTTCGCCTCGAGTGCGGCGGTCGCCTCCTCGCGCGACATGCTCTCGAGCGTCCCGGTGATGACGTACGTGCGCCCGGTCAGCGGCCCCTCGACCGGCCTGTCCTCCTCCCCGGTCTCGAAGCGCAGTCCGAGCTCGCGCAGCTCCGCGACGAGCGCGCGGTTGTCGTCGTCGCGGAACCACTCGGCGATCGCCTCGGCGCGCTCCGGCCCGATGCCGTCGGCCTCGACGAGCTGCTCCTGCGTCGCGTCCTGCAGCGCGTCGACGGAGCCGAAGTGCCGCGCGAGCGTCTGCGCCGTCACCCAGCCGACGTCCGGGATGTTGAGGCCGAAGAGGACACGCGAGAACGGAATCGCCTTCGACGCCTCGATCGCCGCGACCGCGCTCGTGGCGCTGATCTCCCCGAAGCCGTCCAGCTTCATCAGCTGCTCCGCCGTCAGCCGGTAGAGCTCCGGCAGCGAGCGGACGAGCCCGACGTCCCAGAGCGTGCGGACGGTCTGCTCGCCGACGCCGTCGATGTCCGCGGCGGCCATGACCCAGTTGTTCAGCGTCTCGAGCCCGCGGGACGGGCAGGCGCGGTTCGGGCAGCGGTGCATCGCCTCACCCTCGGGCTTCACGACCTCGGCGCCGCAGAGCGGGCAGCGGGTCGGCATCCGAAAGGGCTTCGTCCCGGGTCGGTGGGCGCCGGCCGGGCCGACGACCTGCGGGATCACGTCGCCTGCGCGCTGGACGATCACGTCGTCGCCCTCGCGGATGTCCTTGCGGTTGATGTCCTCCTCGTTGTGGAGGGTCGCGCGCGAGACGGTGACGCCGCCGACCTCGACCGGCTCGAGGAGCGCCCACGGGTTGAGCGCGCCGGTGCGGCCGACGCGGATCATGATCCGGTTCAGCCGCGTCGTCGCGGTCATCGGCGCCCACTTGAACGCGCGCGCCCAGCGCGGCCGCTCGTGCAGCGCTCCGAGCCGGCGCTGCTGGTCGTACGCGTCGACCTTGATCACGATCCCGTCGATCTCGTAGTCGAGCTCGTGGCGCCGCTTCTCCCAGGCGCGGCAGCGCTCGGCGACCTCCTCGATCGTCTCGACCCGCTCGGCGAAGGGGTTGATCGGGAAGCCGTGGTCGCGCAGCC
>JAFAIV010000397.1 GCA_019236545.1 Actinomycetota bacterium
CTCGTGTAGAGCCCGCGGCGGGCCATCAGCTCGTCGTGCGAGCCCTGCTCGATGACGCGCCCGTGCTCGAGCACGACGATCAGGTCGGCGTCGCGGATCGTCGAGAGGCGGTGCGCGATCACGAACGAGGTTCGGTCGGCGAGGAGCGTGCGGAGCGCCTGCTCGATCGTCCGCTCGGTACCGATATCCACCGACGAGGTCGCCTCGTCGAGGATGAGGATCCGCGGGTCGGCGAGCAGCGCCCGCGCGAACGCGACGAGCTGGCGCTGGCCGAGTGAGAGCCGCGAGCCGCGCTCGCCGAGCTGCGTCTCGTAGCCGTCCTCGAGCCGCTCGACGAAGTCGTGCGCGCCGACCGTCCGCGCGGCACGCTCGATCTCCTCACGCGACGCGTCCGGCTTCCCGAACGCGATGTTCTCCGCGACCGTTCCCGCGAAGAGGAAGCCCTCCTGCGGCACGACTCCGAGCTGCTCCCTGAGTGACGCCTGCGTGACGTCGTTCAGGTCGTGGCCGTCGATCGTGATCCGGCCGCCGGTCGGCTCGTAGAAGCGGGCGAGGAGCTTCGCGATCGTCGATTTGCCGGCGCCGGTATGGCCGACGAGCGCGACCGTCGTCCCGGCCGGCACGTCGAGGTCGATCCCGTGCAGCACCTCGGCGCCGCGCGCGTACTGGAAGCGGACGTGCTCGAAATGGACGTGCCCTGCGATCCGCGGCAGCGGCTCCGCGCCCGGCCGGTCGACGACCTCGGGCTGCTGGTCGAGCACGCCGATGATCTTGTCCAGCGCGGCCGTCGCCGAGAGGAACGTCCCGTAGAGCTGCGACAGCTGTTGCACCGGGTCGAAGAAGTTGTTGACGTAGAGCATGAACGCGAAGAGCGTCCCGAGGCTGAGCGCGCCGGCGAAGTAGAGGTGGCCGCCGTAGCCGAGGACGATGGCGAGCGCGAGCGTCGAGAGCAGGTCGACGAACGGGAAGTAGAGGGCGTTGAGGACGACCGTCTGCATGTTCGACTCGCGGTAGGCGAGCGCGACGTCGCCGAAGTTCGACTTCGCCCGCTCCTCGCGGACGAACGCCTGCACCATCCGCATCCCGGCGATGTCCTCGGCGAGGGTCGCGGTGACGAGGCCGAGCCGCTCGCGCACCTGCGAGTACGCGCGAGCCGAGCGGGAGCGGAACATCGCGGTCGCGACGCTCATGAACGGGACGACGGCGAGGGTCGCGAGCGCGAGCCGCCAGTCGAGGACGAGCAGCAGTACCGCCGTCCCGACGAGCGTGAGGGTGCTCTGCACGAGGGTCGTGACGCCGTCGGTGACGAGCTGGTCGATCGCCTCGACGTCGTTCGTCATCCGGCTGATGATCACGCCGGCCCGGTTGCGCTCGTAGAAGCCGAGCGAGAGCCGCTGCAGGTGGCGGAAGAGCTCGGTGCGCATGTCCGCGAGCAGCCGCTCGCCGACCCAGCCGGTGAGGTACGTCTCGACGTAGGTCATGCCCCAGTTGGCGAGCCCGGCGACGAGGAAGACGCCGACGACGAGGTAGAGGCGCGCGCCGTCGTGGCCCTTGAGCGCGTCGTCGAGCGCGAACTTCGCGAGGTACGGCGGCGCGAGCGCGGTCGCCGTCGCGAGGAGGAGCGAGACGACGGACAGCGCCATGCGGCCGCGGTAGTGGCGAGCCAGCCGCCAGAGGACGCCGAAGCGCTTCCGAGTCGTCCGCCACGACCAGTCGCGGACGTCGGCGCCGCGCTCCTGCATCAGGTGGGAGCCGGGCGAGTGGACCCTCATGCGACGTCCGCCCGCGCCTCGACCGCGTCCGCGAACTCGCGCTCGAGGAGGCCGTGGTCGTGGATCTCCCGGTAGACCGGGCTCGTGCCGATCAGCTGCTCGTGCGTCCCGCGCGCCGCGACGCGGCCGCCGTCGAGGACGACGATCTCGTCGGCGAGCGCGATCGTCGAGAGGCGGTGCGCGATGATCAGCGTCGTCCGCCCGCGCATCACCTCGCGCAGGCCCTGGCGGATCTGCGCCTCCGTCGTCGCGTCGACCGAGGCGGTCGCGTCGTCGAGGATGAGGATGCTCGGGTCGACGGCGATCGCGCGCGCGATCGCGATCCGCTGGCGCTGGCCGCCCGAGAGGGTGATCCCCCGCTCGCCGATCACGGTGTCGTAGGCGTTCGGTAGGCGCTCGACGAACTCGTGCGCCTGGGCGAGCCGCGCGGCGCGCTCGATCTCCTCGTCCGTCATCCCGGCGCGGCCGAAGGCGATGTTCTCGCGGACCGTCGTCGAGAAGAGGAACGGGTCCTGCGGGATCACGCCGATCGTCGCGCGGAGGTCCGCGAGCGGCCAGTCGCGGACGTCG
>JAFAIV010000044.1 GCA_019236545.1 Actinomycetota bacterium
ACATCTTGTCGACCTCGTCGAGGAGGAACACGGGGTTATTCGTACCGACCTTCTTCAAGGACTGAATGAGCTTTCCGGGCATCGCGCCGATGTAGGTGCGCCGGTGGCCGCGGATCTCGGCCTCGTCGCGGACGCCGCCGACGCTCAGGCGCGCGAACTTCCGCTGCAGCGTGCGCGCGATCGAGTGGCCGAGCGAGGTCTTGCCGACGCCGGGCGGGCCGACGAAGCAGAGGATCTGGCCGGACGCGTCGTTCCGCAGCTTCGAGACGGCGAGGTGCTCGACGATCCGCTCCTTCACCTTCTCGAGGTCGTAGTGGTCCTCGTCGAGCACGCCGCGGGCGCGCTCGAGGTCGAGGTCGTCCTGGGTCGTGACGTTCCACGGGAGCATCGCGATCCAGTCGAGGTAGGTGCGGATGACGCCGTACTCCGCCGCCGCGGCCGGCAGCCGCTCGAGCCGCGCGAGCTCGCGGTCGGCGGCCTTCCGCGCCTCCTCGGGCAGGTCGAGCTCGTCGAGCCGCTGCCGCAGCTCGTTCGTCTCCGCCTGCTCCGGGTCGGACTCGCCGAGCTCCTGCTGGATCGCCTTCAGCTGTTGGCGAAGGAAGAACTCGCGCTGGCCCTTCTCGAGCTCGGACTGGACCTGCGACTGGATCTTCGTCCCGAGCTCGAAGACCTCGAGCTCGCGGTTGAGGATCTTCGAGACGGCGCGCAGCCGCTCCTCGACGTCGGAGAGCTCGAGCAGCTCCTGCTTCTCCTCGGTCTTCAGGCGCAGCGTCGACGCGATCAGGTTGCAGAGCGCGCTCGGGTCGTCGACGTTGGCGGCCGCGATCTGCAGCTCCTCCGGCAGGTACGGGACGAGCCCGATGATGCGGGCGAAGAGCGCCTGGACGTTGCGCGTGAGCGCCTCCACCTCGCGGCTCTCCTCGACGATGTCGGGGATCTCCTCGAACGCGCCGACGAGGTACGGCGCGTCGTTCACCGGCCGCTCGAGCCGGACGCGCTCGAGGCCCTGGACGAGGATGCGCAGCGTCCCATCGGGGACGCGGATCATCTTGTGGACGATCGCCGCGGTGCCGATCGGGTAGACGTCGTCCCAGCCCGGCGTGTCGACGTCGGCGTCGCGGACGGTGAGGAGCGCGAGCTGGCGCTCGCCGGCGACGACGTCGTCGATCAGGGCGATCGACCGCTCCTGGCCGATCGCGAGCGGCGTCATCGAGTCTGGGAAGACGACGGTCTCCTTCAGCGGCAGGACCGGCAGGTCGGTCACGGGCGGCGCACCACGATCGCGACGCGCTCCTGCGGAGCCGGCGCGCCGGCGGCGGGGAGCGCGATCCGGAGCATCCCGTTGTCGTACCGCGCCTCGGCGCGCGTCATGTCGACGTCCTCGGCGAGCTCGATCCGGCGCTGGAAGGGGCCGTAGTCGATCTCCATCTGGTGGTAGCGCGCGCCCTGCGCGGGCGGGCGCTCGCGGGTTCCGGCGATGAGGAGCGTTCGCTGCGTGGCGACGATCTCGATCGTCGCGGGGTCGACGCCCGGGAGCTCGACGACGACGTGGACGGTCGGCGGCGAGTCCGTGCGGAAGCAGTCGGCCTGCGGCCTGAAGCCGTACGGCATCCCGGAGTAGCGCGGCACCTGCCACAGCTCCGCGAACAGCTCCTGGATCTCGCCCTGCAGATCGCCGATGTGGCGACGCCGTCCGGCCACGGCGAAACCGTACCCGGTCGTCTATGGTCGGAAGCGTGGCGCGGATCCTGAGGCTGGTGGGAGCGGCGTTCGCGGGGCTTCTCTACACGTGGTTCGCCGCCGTCCGCGCGGTGCCGGCGGTGAAGCGGCGCAAGCCCGCGAGGCGGCGCTAGCGCCCGGCCCGGGCGAGCAGCGCCTCCGCCAGCTTCCGCGACGCGGCGTCGACCATCTCGCCACCGTGCGAGTGGCGCCCTCCGCTGCGAGCAGCCGCTCCGCGCGCTCGACCTCCTCCGGGCTCGGCGTGAAGACCACCCGCACCGGCTCGATCTGGCTCGGGTGGATCACCCACTTGCCGTCGTAGCCGAGCGCGAGCGCGCGCCGCGCCGACTCGCGCAGGCCCGCCTCGTCGTCCAGCCGCGCCCACGGGCCGTCGACCGCCTGCAGGCCGAACGCGCGCGCCGCGACTGCGATCCGCGCGAGCGCGTAGTCCGAGGCGCCGCCGCCGATCGTCAGCGTCGGGACGCCCAGCGACGCGGCGAAGTCGCCGGGCCCGAAGACGAGCGCCTCCAGCCCGTGCCCGGCCGCGGCGATCCGCTCGACCTCGACGAGCCCGCGCGCCGTCTCGATCTGCGCCTCCAGCCCGACGCCCGTCGGCAGGCGCTCCGCCGCCGCCGCGACGTCCTCGGGCGACTCGACCTTCGGGAGCACCACGACGCCGAACCCTCCATCGGCCGCCGCCCGGAGGTCGTCCTCCCACCACGCCGTCCCGCGCGCGTTCACGCGCAGCGCGGCCAGGCCGGAGCGCACGGCGTGCTCGCGCGCGAGCTCCTTGTCCGCCGGCGCGACGCCGTCCTCGAGGTCGACGACGACCTCGTCCGCCGCGAGGCCGCGCGCCTTCTCGAGCATGCGCGCGTTCGCTCCCGGGACGACGAGACACGTCCGCCGCGGCCTTACCGTCACCTCACCGAAACTAACGATTTCCTCAGCTTTTCGTCACCTGCCTCTCATCCCGTGGGCGTACCTTCGTGCACATGAGAACGAGGCGGACATGCGCCTGATCGCGGCACTCGTCGGGACGATCACCGTCCTTCTCCTCGTGCTCCCGATCCATCCGTAGCGCGTCGCGCCGGCCCAGCGAGAGCGGCTCCTCCTTCCTCCCCTGCTCTCGAGGCCGGCGGCGGCGCGAGCGCGGCTAGCATCGCCCCGGTGAAAGGCGTCATCCTCGCGGGCGGCTCCGGGACGCGGCTCAGCCCGCTGACCCGGATCACGAACAAGCACCTCCTGCCGCTCTACGACCGGCCGATGGTCACCTACGCCGTCGAGGCGCTCGTCCGGGCCGGGATCCGCGACGTGATGCTCGTCACCGGTGGCACGCACGCGGGCGAGTTCTTCCGGCTGCTCGGCAACGGCCAGGAGTGGGGCGTCGACCGGCTCTTCTACGCGTACCAGGAGAAGGCCGGCGGGATCGCCGAGGCGCTCGGCCTCGCGGAGCGGTTCGTCGACCGGGACAAGTGCTGCGTCCTGCTCGCGGACAACGTCTACCAGCGCTCGCTCGCGCCGGTCGCGAAGCGGTTTGCGGCGCAGGAGCGCGGCGCGCGGATCGTCCTCTCGCGGGTCGCCGCGCTCAAGCACCTCCGCCACCTCGGCGTGGCCGAGCGCGACCGCGGCGGACGCGTCGTGAAGATCGTCGAGAAGCCCGCGCAGCCGAAGAGCCGCTTCGCCGTCACCGGCGTCTATTTCTACGACGCGCAGGTCTGGGACGTCCTGCCGACGCTGAAGCCGTCCGGCCGCGGTGAGCTCGAGATCACGGACGTGAACAACTGGTACGTGAAGCGCGGGCAGATGGAGGCCGACGTGATCGACGGCTTCTGGGGGGACGCCGGCGAGTCGATCGAGGCGTACTACGCCGTCAACGACTTCGTCCGGCGGCACAAGGTGAACGCTCGTTGATCGAGGGGATCCGGCGCTTCCCACTGCAGCGGTTCGAGGACGAGCGCGGCTGGTTCTCGGAGCTCGCGCGGCTGAGCGCGCTGCCGAAGCCGGTGCGGCAGGCGAACCTCTCCCGCTCGCGCCAGGGCGTGATCCGCGGCCTCCACTACCACCTGCGGGGCCAGGACGACCTCTTCGTCGTCGTCTCGGGAATGGCGCGTGTCGTCGTCCTCGACCGAGAGACCGGCAAGACGTTCAGCGAGGACGTCGGCGACGACAACCCGGTCGCGATCTACGTCCCCGGCCACCACGCGCACGGCTACGAGGCGCTGACCGACTGCCTCTTCCAGTACTTCGTCACCGAGGAGTACGACCCCGCCAACCCCGACGAGCACGGCGTCTGCTGGGCGGACCCGCGCGTCAAGCACCTGTGGAGCACGCAGAGCCCGATCCTCTCCGCGCGCGACCTCGCCGCCTGCTCGTAACCGGCGCGGGCGGCCAGGTCGGGACGGCGCTGCAGGCGGCGTTCGCGGACGAGGAGGTCGTGGCGCTGACACGGGAGGAGTGGGACGTCGCGTTGCCGCCGCCGGCCGGCCTGCCGGCGGTCGACCTCGTCCTGCACGCGGCCGGCTGGACGAACGTCGACGCCGCCGAGGAAGACCCGCAGGGCGCGGCCGCGGTCAACGTCGGCGGCACCCAGCACGTCGCGGAGCTCGGCGCGCCGCTCGTCCACTTCTCGACCGACTACGTCTTCGACGGCCGCAAGCGGACGCCGTACGTCGAGTCGGACGGGCCGAGCCCGCTGTCGGCCTACGGCCGGACGAAGCTCGCGTCCGAGGCGGCCGCGGGCGAGGACGCGTGGATCGTGCGGACGTCCTGGCTCTTCGGGGAGACCGGCAACAACTTCGTGCGGACGATCCTCCGGCTCGCCGCCGAGCGGGACGAGCTCTCGGTCGTGGACGACCAGCGCGGCTGCCCGACCTACGTCGGCCACCTCGCCGCCGCGGTGCGGGAGCTCGTCGAGCTGCCGCGCGGGGTCTGGCACCTCGCCGCGGAGGGCGACTGCACCTGGGCCGAGCTCGCGGAGACGATCGTCGCCGAGGCGGGCCTCGACTGCCGCGTCCGCCGGATCACGAGCGGGGAGCTCGGCCGCCCGGCGCTGCGGCCGGCGTACTCGGTGCTTCGTAGCGAGCGCCCCGGCGCGCCGACGCTGCCGCCCTGGCGCGACGGCCTGCGCGCCTGCCTCGAGAAGCTCGGCTAGGCCGCGACGCGGTTCTTGCCCCACCGCTTCGCGCGGTAGAGCGCCTTGTCCGCGGTGGCGAGGAGCGAGTCGAGCGAGCCGTCGACGGAGGCGGCGACGCCGAGGCTCGCGGTCACGTGGTGCGGCCGCGTTCGCCCGTCGCCGATCGTCCGCGACTCGAGCGCGAGCCGCACGCGCTCGGCCGCCTCCTCCGCGCCCTGCGCGGTCGTCTCCGGCAGGACGACGGCGAACTCCTCGCCGCCGTAGCGCGCCGGCAGGTCGATCTCGCGCAGCTCCGCCCGGAGCACGTCGGCGACGACCTGGAGCACGTGGTCGCCTGCGGCGTGGCCCCAGGTGTCGTTGACGCGCTTGAAGTCGTCGACGTCGAGCATCGCGACCGCGACCGGGCGGCCCGAGCGCTTGGCGCGGTTGAGCTCCTTCGTCGCCGCCTCGACGAACGCGCGCCGGTTCGGCAGCTGCGTCAGGTCGTCCACGACCGAGTTGCGGGCCTGGCGGGCAAGCGCGGCGAGCGGGGCGAGCACCGGGCGGGCGAGCAGGCGCGCGAGGAGGAGGAGGGCGGCGAGCGTGGCGGCGAGGCAGATCGCGAGCAGCTCGTCGGCGTGGCGGATCGGCGCGTCGAGCTCCGACGACGGCGCGAGCGCGGCGAGCCGGACGTCGCCGACCAGGCGTGCCTGCGCGAGCTCGTAGCGGCCGCCGGCGAGCCGGGCAGACGTCGCGCCCGCGGGGAGCCGCGCGCCCGAGAGCTCGGGCGGCGCCGCGACGATCCGCGAGCCGCGCGCGAGCAGGAAGCCTTCCCCGGCGCGCAGCGGCGCGACGCCGCGCAGCCGGGAGAGCAGCGCCCCGTCGAGGGGAATCGAGACGCTGACTGTGCCCAGCGGGTCTCCGCCGGCGAGCACCTGCACCTGGCGGCGAATCGAGTTCGGGGAGGAGGGAAGCGGCGAGCCGGCGGGGACCGCGGCCGCGCCGGGGAGGTTGGCGGTCAGCCGCGCGAGGGCTGCCCGGTCGCCGTCGGCGAGGGCGCGCTGGATCGCGGGACGGGCGGCGAGCGTCGTCGCGTCCTCCTGCGCCTGCGCGGCGTCGCGCGCGGTCTCGCTCAGCGCCGCCTGGAGCGCGATGCCGAGGTGCGCGTCGAGCGCGTCCTGTTGTCG
>JAFAIV010000106.1 GCA_019236545.1 Actinomycetota bacterium
TGACGAGGACGCACCGCCCGAGCGTCTGGAGCAACGAAAGTCGCTGCAATTCCCGACAAACACGCTCGAGCGCGTCGATCCGGTCGCGGAGTCTCGCGGCGTCCTCGAACCGCCTCGCGTCGGCCAGCTCGGAGAGCTTCCGCCGCAGTCGCGGGAGGGCCTTGGCGGGGTCGTCGAGCTCGTCCGCCCGGAGCGCCCGCGCCGCAAGCTGGGCGGTCCTCCGGGAGTGAATCGGGCCTTGTAACAGACTGTTACTTGGTGGATTGGTGGAGGCGACGACCTCGTCCCCGCGGCGGCGCAGCCAGACCTGCCGTTCGGGTCGCGAGACGCGCGCATTCGCGGGCGGGCGCAGATCGCGGATCAGGCGGAGCTCCTCCAGCGCCGCCTCGAGCTCCGAGCCGAGCACGCGCCACTCGATCCGCTCGACCGCGCCGAGCGCCGCCTCCACCGCCGGCCGCTGCCGGTCACTGCGGAAGTACGAGCGCAGCCGCGCGCGCAGGTCGCGCGCCCGCCCGACGTACAGCACCTCGTCGTTGCGATCGCGGAAGAGATAGACGCCCGGCCGCGGCGGCGCGCCGTGGGCGAGGTGCCGCTTGTCGAACACTCGCCGTGTCCGCGTCGCCGCCAACGCGACGAGGTCGGCGACCGTGCGGGCGCCGCGCTCCTGCGCGAGCCCGATCAGCGCGAGCAGCACCTCCGCGGTCGCCTGCGCGTCCGGGAGCGCCCGGTGGCACGGCTGCACCGACGTCCCGACGAAGTACGAGAGCTGCGCCAGGCTCGCGCGCGGCACGCGCCCCGCGAGCAGGCGGCGCGCGAGCCCGACCGTGTCCACGACCGGCGACGCGATCCGGGAGCCCGTCAGCCGCTCCGTCTCCCGGTCGAGGAACGAGAGGTCGAAGCGCGCGTTGTGCGCGACGAGCACGGCGTCGCCGGCGAACGCGAGGAACCGCCGCACCGCGACGGCCGGCGGCGGCGCGCCCCGCAGCTGGGCGTCGCGCAGCCCGGTCAGCGCCGACACCGCCGATCCGAGCCGCATCCCCGGGTTGACGAGCGTCTCGAACTCCGCCTCGATCTCGAGCCCACGCACGCGCACGGCCCCGATCTCGCAGATCTGCGACGACCCGGGCCGCAGCCCCGTCGTCTCGAGGTCGACGACGACGTACGTCGCGTCCTCCAACAGCAGCCCCTCGCCGAGCGGCCGCGCCAGCGCGACCGCGTCGCCGTTCCATGCGAGCCGTGCGTCCGCCTCGACGACCTCGGCGAGCAGCGACCGCGCAAGGGCGACCGGCGCCGTCCGGAGCGCGAACAGCCGCCGCGCCGCCTCCTCCGCGACGACCGGCCCGCGCCGCTCCTCCACCAGCTCCACCAGCCGGTCGGCCGCGTCTAGCCTGAGCTGCATGCCCGAGAGCGTAAGCGAACATACGTTCGCTGCCAAGAGGCTGGCGGCGATCCGGGCGGAACCACGGGACGACGCGGAGCAGATGACGCAGGCGCTGCCGGGCGAACCGCTCGCCGTCGAGGAGGAGCGGGACGGCTGGGCGCGCGTCCGCACCGCCTACGACTACCCCGGCTGGATCCGCGCCGACGAGCTCGGCGGCGACCCGGACGATGCCTGGCTCGAGCCCCGCGCGGACGACCCCGTCGAGCACGCGCGAACGCTCCTCGGCACCCGCTACCTCTGGGGCGGCCTCACTGCCGAGGGCATCGACTGCTCCGGCCTCGTCCACATGGGCTACCGCGCCACCGGCCGGCTGATCCCGCGCGACGCCGACCAGCAGGAGGCGGCGGGCGAGCCCGTCGCCGAGGACGACCTCCGGCCGGGCGACCTGATCACCTACGCCGACCCGGGGAAGCCGGCCGACCACGTCGCGTTCTGGCTCGGCGGCGGCCGCATCTTCCACTCGACGCGGCGCGAGGGCGTGGACGGCGTCGTCGAGGAGGAGGAGCCGGAGTCGCTCCGCGTTCGCCGCCGGGCGCTGTTTCGCTTCCCCCGTTAGCCTTCGCCGTCATGACGCGACCCCTGCGGACGGCGGGCGGGGCGGCCGTTGCGCTGGTCGCGCTCGCCCTCTGCGTCGTCGCCGCCGGCTGCGCGGGCGGCAACGCGGCCACGACCAGCACGCCGGCGTCGAAGCCGCAGCTGCCACACCGCCGCGCCTTCTCGACCTTCCGGATCGCGCTCGACAACGGCCTCGACTCGCTCGACCCGGGCCTCTCGTACACGACCGAGGGCTGGGGCGTTCTCTGGAACGTCTACCTGCCGCTGCTCGGGTACCGACACGTCTCCGGCACCGCGGGCGCGACGCTCATCCCGTACCTCGCCCGGTCGCTGCCGCGGATCTCGCCCGACGGGAGGACGTACTCGCTCGTCCTCCGCCGCGGCCTCCGCTACTCGAACGGCCGGCCCGTGCGGGCGAGCGACTTCCGCTTCGCGATCGAGCGCGACTACCAGCTCGGCTCGCCGGGCTCCTCGTTCTTCGACGGGATCGTCGGCGCGACCGACTTCGCGAACAACCCCGACGGCCACATCCGAGGCATCGTCACCGACGACCGCACCGGGAGCATCGTCGTCCACCTGACCCGGCCGCAGGCCGACTTCTCGTACGTCCTCGCGACGATCTTCGCCGCGCCCGTGCCGCCGACCACGCCGCTGAAGGACCAGTCGCAGACACCGATCCCGTCGACCGGGCCGTACCAGATCCAGAGCTACGCCCCGAGCCGCCGCATCGTCGAGACGCGCAATCCGCACTTCTCGACCCGCCGCCTCGCCGGCGCGGTCCCGCCCGGGAACCCGGACACCGTCGTCTGGGATCTCGTCGCGTCCGACCTCGACGCCTACCAGCGCGTCGTCCGGAACGAGGACGACTGGCTCGGCTACCACCCGATCCCGCCGGCGAAGCTCGACGCCGCACGCCGCAACCACGGCCGCCGCCTCCGGATCTTCACGCCCGCGAACACCTACTACTTCTTCATGAACACGCGCGTCGCGCCGTTCGACGACGTCCGCGTCCGCCGCGCCGTCAACTACGCGCTCGACCGCAACCGCCTCGTCGGGATCTTCGGCGGGCTCGCCACGCCGACCGAGAACATCCTCCCGCCGGGTGACCTCGGCTACCGGCCCCACACGCTCTACCCGTACGACCCGGAGAAGGCCAAGCGGCTCGTCGCTCGCAGCGGGAAGGCCGGCGCCGCCGTCACCGTCTGGAGCGACGACCTCGCCCCCGACGCGAAGGCGGCGCAGTACCTCGTCGGGGTCCTGAACGACCTCGGCTTCCGCGCCTCACGCCACGTCGTCACCTCGACCGCCTACCTCGCCACCCTCGCCGGTCGGAAGACGCGCGCGCAGGTCGGGATCGCGGACTGGTACCAGGACTTCCCGCACCCGCTCGACTCGTTCGGGACGCTCCTGAGGGGCGACGCCATCGGGACACCCGCGAACCAGGACTACGCCGCCTTCGACGACAAGGGCGTCGATTCCCGGATCGCCGCGCTCGAGCGGCAGCCGCACCTCACGGCGAAGGTCGCGGCCGGCTGGGCGGCGCTCGACAGGCGCGTGATGGAGCTCGCGCCGTGGGCGCCCTTCCTCAACCGGCGCCAGACCGACTTCTTCAGCACCCGCGTCGACCTCTCCTGTTACGTGAATCACGTTGTTTACGAATTCGACTACGGGACCATCTGCATAAAGCAGTGACAAGGTTCTGGTAAATATCGGAAGGCGAACCATCCAGGGTTCGCGGCAGTAGCTCCATAACGCACCGGGGGGGTGTGCACGAAGTGAGATTCCAGCGTGGGAGATTCGCCGTGGGCGCGGCTGTGGTCGCGGCGGGTCTCGCCCTCGTCGTCACAGCTTGTGGCGGCGGCTCCAGCTCCAGCAGCGCGAGCGCGTCCGGCTCGAGCTCCGGCTCGGGCTCGTCCGGCTCGATCGCCTCGACCCAGGGGAAGACGTTCCCGACCCTGAAGGTCGCCTGGGGCGACACCGACTACATGGATCCGGGCCTCTCGTACCGGCTCGAGTCCTGGCAGCTCTTCCAGGACGTCTATCTGACGCTCGTGATCAAGCAGCACGCGAACGGCCCCGCCGGCGCCAAGATCGTCCCGGGCCTCGCGCAGAGCATGCCGACCGTCAACAAGGCCGGCACCGACTACAAGTTCACGCTCCGCAAGGGGCTGAAGTACTCCAACGGCACGCCGATCAAGGCGAGCGACTTCGAGAAGACGATCGTCCGCGACTTCAAGCTGAACTCGCCGGGCATCGGCTTCTACTCCAACATCGTCGGCGTCGACCCGTGCGAGAAGAGCCCGACGAAGTGCACGAGCATCCCGGGCATCGTCTCCAACGACGCCGCAGGGACGATCGAGATCAAGCTCAAGCAGCCGGAGTCGGACTTCCTCTACGTGATGTCGCTGTTCTTCTCGGCGCCCGTGCCGCCGACCACGCCGGCGACGCCTCAGGGCAGCCCGCCGCCGCCCGGTAGCGGCCCGTACTACATCGCGAACTACTCGCCGCACAAGTCGTTCACGATCAAGCGGAACCCGCACTGGCAGAAGGGCGCGATCGCGACGGTCCCCGACGGGAACCCCGACACGGTGCAGGGGACGATCCTCGACGACCTGGCGCAGTCGGCGCAGATGGTGGCGTCCGGCCAGGCCGACTACGACGAGAACCTCCTGCCGTCGGACCGGCTCGCGCAGTACCAGAAGAAGTACGGCTCGCAGATCAAGTACTTCACGACGCCGTCCACGTACTACTTCTTCATGAACCAGCGGCTCGCGCCGTTCAACAACATCAAGGCGCGCCAGGCCGTCAACTACGCGATCGACCGCAACCAGCTCGTGAAGCTGCGCGGCGGCCTCGGGAAGCCGACGCAGAACTTCCTGCCGCCGAACTACCCGCAGTTCAAGGCGATCAACTACTACAAGTACGACCTGAACAAGGCCAAGCAGCTCGTGCAGCAGTCCGGCACGAAGGGACAGGCCGTCACGGTCTACACGATCAGCGACGTCTCGACCGACAAGGCGATCGGCGAGTACCTCCAGGGCGTCCTCAAGAGCCTCGGGTACAAGGCGTCGATCCGCGAGCTCGCCGGCGGGAACTACTTCACGATCGTCGGCAACCAGTCCACGAAGGCCCAGATCGGCTTCACCGACTGGTACGAGGACTACCCGTACCCGACGGACTGGTTCAACGTCCTGCTCAACGGCGAGAAGATCACCCAGATCCACAACAACAACTACGGCAACGTCGACATCAAGCCGCTGAACAAGCAGATGGACCAGCTTGCGGCGCTGCCGGGGAGCGAGGCGAGCTCCACGGGAACGAACTCCAAGTGGGCCGCCCTCGACCAGGCGTTCGTGGTGAAGAACGCGTCGGTCGCGCCGTTCCTGAACGGTGTCCTGACGTCGTTCTTCTCGTCGCGGATGAACATGTCCTGCGACGTCTTCGACGACAACCAGGACGACTTCGCGCAGTTCTGCCTGAAGTAAGGAAGCCGTCAATCCTGCGCGGCGGTGCTTTGACGCACCGCCGCGCGGGGTACTCGAGCGAGGCGACTTGGCGACCACCGGCACAGAGGAATTCACCCTCGACACAGCTGCGGAGCTCGCCGCCGAAGAGGGCGGCGGGGCCGCGATCCAGGGCCGGAGCCCCTGGGTCCTCGCCGCGCGGCGGCTGCGCCGCAACTACGTGGCGCTCGCCTTCCTCGCGCTCTTCCTGCTGATCGTCGTCTGCTGCCTGCTCGCCCCGGTCTACTCGAGCCACATCTCGGGGGTCGGGCCGAACGACACGAACATCAACGGGACGATCGTCGTCAACGGCCAGAAGCTCGACGTCGTCTCGAACGGCGGGATCACCACCCTCGGCAATGGCCAGGTGAAGGTCGTGCCGGCCGGGGTCCCGATCGGGCCGCAGTGGTTCAACGCCGGCGGCAAGTACGTCCTCGGCGCCGACAACCTCGGCCGCGATCTGGCGACGCGCATCCTCTACGGCGGCGAGAACTCGCTCCAGATCGGCCTCGCCTCCGCCGCGATCACGACGCTGCTCTCGATCGTCTTCGCGCTGCTCGCCGGCTACTACGGCGGCGTCGTCGACTGGATCATCACGCGCTTCTTCGACCTGATCTGGGCGTTCCCGGTGATCCTGCTCGGGATCGCGCTCGGCACGGCGCTCTCGATCAACGGCTTCCACCACTTCGGGCTCGACGTCTCCGGCTCGAGCCTCTGGATCCCGACCGCCGTCATCTCGTACGTCTACATCCCGTACATCGGGCGGCCGCTGCGCGGGCAGGTGCTCGCGCTGCGCGAGAAGGAGTTCATCGAGGCGGCCGTCGCGCAGGGCGCGAGCTCGGCGCGGATCATGGTCTCGGAGATCCTCCCGAACCTCGCGTCGTCGATCCTCGTGCTCTTCACGCTGATCGTCGCGAACACGATCCTGACCGAGGCGGCGCTGTCCTTCCTCGGCGCCGGTGTCCAGCCGCCCAACCCGTCCTGGGGCACGCTGATCTCCGACGGCGAGTCCGACATCGTCACCGCGCCCTGGTGGAGCATCGCGCCGGGCGTCGCGATCGTCCTGACCGTCCTCTCGCTGAACGTCTTCGGCGACGGCCTCCGCGATGCCCTCGACCCGCGGGCGAAGGTCCGCATCGAGCACTGATGGCGGCCTTCCTCTTCCGCCGCGTGCTGGGAATGATCCTCGTCCTCGCGGTCGTCAGCTTCATCGTCTACCTCGTCTTCATCGTCATCCCGGGCGGCGACCCGGCGATCCGGATCGCGGGGCGGACGGCGACGCAGGCGAACATCTTCTCGATCCGCCACAAGCTCGGCCTCGACCAGCCGTTCTACGTCCAGTGGTACGACATGGTGAAGGCGCTCTTCACCGGGACGCTCGTCTCGTACAGCGACCAGACGAACGTCGTCAGCCAGATCTGGCAGGGCCTGCCGGTGACGCTCTCGCTCTCGATCGGCGCCGGGATCATCTGGCTCGGCTTCGGCGTCCTCGTCGGCGTGATCGCGGCCGTCACCGCCGGGAAGGTCTCCGACCGCCTGATCACGGTGCTCGCCCTGATCGGCGTCTCGATGCCGGTGTTCTGGCTCGGGATCCTGTTGCGATACGCGCTCGCGGAGCAGAACTCGTGGTTCCCGGACGGCGGCTACGTGCCGCTGACCCAGAACCCGGCGCAGTGGTTCTACCACCTGATCCTGCCGTGGCTGACGCTCGCTGTCCTGTTCATCGGCTTCTACGGCCGCGTGCTGCGCTCGAACGTCCTCGACACGATCAACGAGGACTACGTGCGCACCGCGAAGGCGAAGGGCCTCTCGCCGCGGCGGATCCTCGTGCGCCACGTCCTGCGCACGTCGCTGATCCCGATCGTGACGCTCTTCGGGCTCGACTTCGCTGCCGTCCTCGGCGGCGGCGCCATCCTGACGGAGACGGTCTACGACCTGCACGGCGTCGGCTTCTACGCGCGGACGGCGATCGGGAATCTCGATCTCCCGCCGCTGATGGGCGTAACGCTTTACGGTGCGTTGTTCATCGTGCTCTTCTCGACCCTGGTGGACGTCGCGTACGCGTATCTCGACCCGCGGATCCGGCCGGCCTGATGGCTGAGCGGCTCCTCGAGGTCACCGACCTCAAGGTCGACTTCGCCACGGAGGACGGCGTCGTCCACGCGGTCGACGGCGTCTCGTTCGAGCTCGAGCGCGGCAAGGTGCTCGGCATCGTCGGCGAGTCGGGCTCGGGGAAGAGCGTCACCTCGATGACGATCATGGGCCTGACCCGCGGCGTGAACGCGCGCTTCGGCGGCCAGATCCTCTACAAGGGCCACGACCTGCTCAAGGCGTCCGAGGCCGAGATGCAGAAGTACCGCGGCAACGAGATCGGGATGATCTTCCAGGACCCGATGACCTCGCTGAACCCGGTCTACAAGATCGGCGACCAGATCATCGA
>JAFAIV010000193.1 GCA_019236545.1 Actinomycetota bacterium
TCCGAAGCCGCCGCCCGTCATCCGCGCCGCGATCGCGCCCTCGCCGTAGGCAAGGTCGACGAGCAGGTCGAGCTCCGGAGTCGAGACCTCGAAGTCGTCGCGGAGGCTGTCGTGGCCGGCGCGGAAGATTGGGCCGAGCGCGGCGAGGTCGCCCGCCTCGAGGGCGGCGACGGCCTCGCGGACGCGCTCGTTCTCGGACCGGACGTGACGGAGACGGCGCGGGTCACCCCGCTCGACTTCCGCGCGGCGGTCGGCGTAGCCGGACTCCTCGAGCGCGTGGCGGACGCCGGAGTCCACGACGACGATCGCGACGCCGTCCGGGAGCGGGACGTGCCGGTACTCCTCCCTGCCGCAGTCGAGCAGGAGCGCGTGCCCGCGCCGCGCGAGCAGGACGCAGGCCGGGTCCATCACGCCGCAGGGGACGCCGACGGCTCGCCGCTCGGCCTCCTGGAGCAGCCGCGCGAGCTCCAACGGCGGGAGCTCGAAGGCGGCGGCGCGGCAGAGGGCGAGCGCGACCGACGCCGTCAGCGCCGCCGACGACGAGAGCCCGCTCCCGATCGGGACGGTCGAGGAGACGACGGCGTCGATCCCGGCGTCGGGCCGCCCGCGCTCGCGCAGCAGCTCAACCACCGCGTCGACGTAGCGGTGCCAGCCGGGCGCGACGTCCGCCTCGGTCCGCACGGCCACGCCCTCGGCGGGCCGCCACGTCACCGTCGTCCCGAGGTCGATCGCAACGGGCAGGACGAGACCGCCGGAGTAGTCGGTGTGCTCGCCGATCAGGTTGACGCGCGCCGGCGCGAAGACCTTGCTCACAGAAGCGCGAGCTCGACCCCGGCGATGCGCGCGAAGTCCTCCCAGACCTCGCGCGGGAGCTGGTCGGTGAGGACGGTGTGGTGCGGGCCGCCCGCGTCGAGCCACGCCTCCGCCGCGGTCGCGAGATCGGGTCGCGGCCGCCAGAGAGCGCGAGCGACCGGGAGCTTCGGCAGCGGCTGCGGGAGCGGCACGACGTCGACCTCGTTCAGGAGCAGCCGGAAGCGGTCACCGAGGTCGACGAGCGCGACGTTCACCGCCGGGCCGGGCCGCGCGGTGAAGACGAGCCGCACCGGGTCGTCGCGGCCGCCGATCGAGAGCGGGTGGATCTCGCACGACGCCCGCTCGTCCGAGAGCGACGGGCAGACCTCGAGCATGTGCGCGCCGAGCACGAGGCCCTCGGCGAGGTCGTATGTGTAGTCCTCCATGAACGACGTGCCGCCGGGGAGCCCCGCCGCCATGACCTTGGCGGCGCGGAGAAGCGCCGCCGTCTTCCAGTCGCCCTCGGCGCCGAAGCCGTAGCCGTCGGCCATGAGCCGCTGGACGGCGATCCCGGGAAGCTGCGGGAGCCCGCCGAGGTCCTGGAACGTGTCGGTGAACGCCTTGAAGCCGCCGCCGTCGAGGAACGCGCGCAGGCCCGCCTCGATCCGCGCCGCGTCCCGGAGCGACTCGCGCCGCTCGCCGCCCTCGCGCAGCGCCGGGACGAGCTCGTACTCGTCCTCGTACGCGCGGCAGAGCTCGTCCACGTGCGCGTCGGGCGCCTCCCGCACGAGGGCGACCAGTTCGTCGATCCCGTAGCCGTTGACCGAGACGCCGAGCCGGATCTGCGCCTCGACCTTGTCGCCCTCGGTCACGGCGACCTCGCGCATGTTGTCGCCGAAGCGCGCGACCCGCAGCCGCTGCAGCTCGCGCCACCCACGGGCGGCGCGCGCCCAGGCGGCGATGCGGCCGACGACGGCGGGGTCGCTCCAATGGCCGGCGACGGTCTTGCGGCGGAGGCCGAGCCGCGTCTGGACGTGGCCGAGCTCGCGGTCGCCGTGGGCCGACTGGTTCAGGTTCATGAAGGCCATGTCGATCTCCGCCCACGGCAGCTCTCGGTTGAACTGCGTGTGCAGGTGCAGGAGCGGCTTGCGGAGCTCGGAGAGGCCGGCGATCCACATCTTCGCTGGCGAGAACGTGTGCGCCCAGATCACGAGCCCGGCGCAGTCGTCGTCGGCGTTCGCCTCGAGACAAAGCCGCCGGATCGCCTCGGGCGAGGCGACGACGCCGCGGTCGCGCACGGGCAGCGGGATCTCCGGCGCCGCGTCGAGCGACGCCGCTACCTGCCTCGCGTGATCCGCGACCGTCCGCAGCACCTCGTCGCCGTACAGCTCCTGCGCACCGGTGGCCAGCCACAGCTCCTCGGGCATGCCCTCGAGTCTCGTCCCGCCGCGAAGTCGTGTCAAGATATGACGTATTCTCTTTGCCTCGGGCTTTGCGGGTTCGCCGGACCGGTGATGCTGTGCGGGTGCGCCCCGGCCTCAAGCGGATCGTCGTCACCCTCGTCGCGCTCGTCCTCATCGGCGTCGCGTTCGGCGTCGTCCTGCCGCGGCTCGCGAGCTACAGCTCCGTCTGGCACGCGGTCCGGGAGCTCAAGTGGGAGTGGCTCCTCGCGCTGGTCGCGGCGACGGTGCTCAACGTCGTCACGTTCGGCCCGCCGTGGTCGATCGCCCTCCCCGGCCTCGGCTTCCTCGACTCGATCAAGATGACCCAGGCCTCGACCGCGGTCACGCTCGTCGTCCCCGGCGGCGCGCCGCTGGGGATGGGCGTGTCGTACGGGATGCTCCGCTCGTGGGGGTTCGGCAGCGCCGAGGTCGGCCGGAGCGTGGCGCTGACCGGGATCTGGAGCCAGCTCTCGACCTTCGCCTTCCCGATCTTCGCCGTCGTCGGGCTCGCGGTGGAAGGGAAGGGCGGCGCCGGCGTGCTCGTCATCGCGCTGCTCGGCGCTGCGCTCTTCGTCGGGGGCGGCATCGTCGTGGGCCTCGCGCTCTGGCGCCCCGGCGCAGCGCAGGTCGCCTTCCGCGCGGCGCGCGCCGTGAACGCGGCCTGGAACAAGCTGCTACGCCGCGAGCAGCCCGAGTGGTCCAGCGAGAGCTTCGAGTCCTTCCGCAGCGAGACGCTCGCGATGCTCAAGGACCGGTGGCTGCCGCTGACGGTCGCGACGCTCGCGAACCAGCTCACCGGCTTCCTCATGCTCGACCTCTCGCTCCGCGCGGTCGGGATCGGGACGGGCCAGGTCGACGTCGTCGAGTCGTTCGCCGCCTGGTCGGTCGGTCGGCTGATCACGTCGCTGCCGCTGACGCCGGGCGGGCTCGGCCTCGTCGAGCTCGGGCTGACCGGGCTGCTCGTCGGCTTCGGCGGGCCGAACGCGAAGGTGGTCGCCGGCGTGCTCGTCTACCGCGTCTTCTCGATCGTCCCGACGCTGCTGCTCGGCCTGCTCTCGGCGCTCACCTGGCGGACGGGCCACGACCCTGCGGAGAGCCGGGGATAGCTTCCGCGCGGGGCGGGTACCTCCCTCCGGTGCCTGCCGAGACGACGCTCCTCCCGGAGCGGTACCGCGATCCGCGGCTCGTCGCGCGTGGCGCGATGGGCGAGGTCTACTGCGCGACCGACACGAGCCTCGGCCGTGTCGTGGCGATCAAGCTCCTCGACGTGCGCGACGCCGCGGACGACAACGTGCGCGCCCGCTTCACGCGCGAGGCGCACGCGGCGGCGCGCGTCTCGGGTGAGTCCGGCATCGTCACGATCTTCGACGTCGGCGAGTGGAACGAGCGGCCGTTCATCGTCATGGAGTACCTGCGCGGCGGCTCGCTGCAGGACCTGCTCTCGCGCGAGGGCGCGCAGCCGCCGGCGCGCGTGCTCGCGTGGCTCGAGCAGGCGGCGCACGCGCTCGACTACGCGCACGAGCGCGGCGTCGTCCACCGGGACGTCAAGCCCGCGAACCTCCTCCTCGACCGCGAGGGGCGCGTCCACGTCGCGGACTTCGGGGTGGCGAGCGCGGTCGGGCTCGAGACGCTGACGCTGACCGGCTCGATCATCGGCACGGCCGGCTACCTCTCGCCGGAGCAGGCGGAGGGCCGGGAGGCGACGGCCGCGAGCGACCTCTACGCCCTCGGCGTCGTCGCGTTCGAGCTGTTGACCGGCGAGCGGCCGTTCGCCAGCCGGAGCCCGACGGCGGAGGCGGCGGCGCACGTGTCGGCGCCGGTGCCCGCGATCTCGCAGCGTGGGCGCGGGCTTCCCCGCTCGCTCGACCCGGTCTTCGCCCGCGCGCTCGCCAAGGACCCGGCCCGCCGGTACGCGACCGCGGCGGACTTCGTCGCGGCGCTGCGGCACGGGTTCGCGCAGGGTGCCGGGCCGACGAGGGTCGTCGCGCCGCCGCCTGCGCGCGCCGCGGCGCGGCGGCGGAGCCCGCTCGTCCTGCCGCTCCTGCTCGGCGCCCTGCTCGTCGCGGGAGTCCTCGCCGCGTACTTCGCGACGCGCGGCGGCGGCCGGGTCGGCGCGCCGATCACGGTGACGCAGCACGGGACGACGATCCACGAGACCGTGACGGCGCAGGCGCCGACGACCGCGCCGCCGGCGGAGACGACCGGCGCCGCCACGACCCAGACCACAACCCAGACGAGCGGCGCGTCGGCGGCCCAGCAGGGGTTCGCGAAGCTCCAGGCGGGCGACCCCGCGGGCGCGGTGCCGCTGCTCGAGCAGGCGGCGCAGCAGCTCCAGGGCACGGGCGGGCTCTCGGAGGCGTACAACGACTACAACCTCGCGCTGGCGCTCGTCGAGACGCAGGGCTGCTCGGACCAGGTGCTCCAGCTCCTCGACGCGTCGCAGGCGATCCAGGGGCACCGGCCGCAGATCGACCAGCTCCGCCACCAGTGCAGCGGCCCGCCCAGGCCTGGGCCTGGGCCCGGGAAGGAGCACGGCAAGGGCCCGAAGGACAAGGGAGGCGGCTGAGAGAATCGCCGAGTGATCCTCGCCGTCGACCAGGGCACGACCGGCACCACCTGCCTCGTCGTCGGCGACGGACTCGAGGTGCTCGGCCGCGCGACCGTGCCGGTGCCAGTCGAGACGCCGCGGCCGGGCTGGGTCGAGCAGGACGCCGAGCTCCTCTGGCGCAGCGTCGAGCAGGCCGCCGAGGCGGCGCTCGCGGATGCGCGCGTTGCGCCGGGCAACGTCGTGGCGATCGGGATCGCGAACCAGCGCGAGACGACGGTCGTCTGGGACGCAGGCGGCCGCCCCGTCGCGCCGGCGATCGTCTGGCAGGACCGGCGCACCGCCGACCGCTGCCGCGACCTCCCCGCCGATCTGATCCGCGAGCGCACCGGGCTCACGCCCGACCCGTACTTCTCGGCGACCAAGCTCGAGTGGATCCTCCGCGAGGCCCGCGGCGACCTGCGCTTCGGCACCGTCGACGCGTGGCTCCTCTGGCGGCTGACCGGCGGCGGCGTCCACGCGACCGACGTCACCAACGCGTCGCGGACGATGCTGCTCGACCTCGCCACGCTCGACTGGGACGACGAGCTGCTCGCGCTGTTCGGCGTCCCGCGCGAGAGCCTGCCGGAGGTCCGCCCGTCGGCCGGCGTCGTGGCCGAGGCCGCGCTCGGGGACGTGCGGGCGCCTGTCGCGGGGATCGCGGGCGACCAGCAGGCGTCGCTCTACGGCCACGGCTGCCTCGCGCCGGGCGAGACGAAGGCGACCTTCGGCACGGGCGCGTTCGTCCTCAC
>JAFAIV010000266.1 GCA_019236545.1 Actinomycetota bacterium
GGCTTCGGGAAGCGGCCGTGGCCGAGGTACCAGCCGTAGAACTTCTTCAGGAACCCGTTCGCGCGGTGCTCACCGAGCTCGCGCACCGTCTCGCGGACGAAGTGGATCAGCTCCGCGGCGACCTCCTCGCGCGAGGGCTGAGCCGCTTCGGCATCGCCGACGATCTCCGCGAGCGCCCACGGGTTCCCCTGCGCGCCGCGGCCGACCATCACGGCCGCCGCGCCGGTCGCCTCCAGGACGCCGAGCGCCTTCGCGCGGGAGGCGACGTCGCCGGAGGCAATCACCGGCACGTCCACGAGCGAGACGAGCTCGGCGGTGAGCGAGTGGTCGGCCCAGCCGGTGTACATCTGCTTCGCGGAACGGGGATGGAGCGTCAGCGCGGCCGCGCCCGCCTCGACGAGCCGCGGGCCGAGCTCGAGGCACGCGCGCGAGCCGTTCTCGACGCCGCGCCGCATCTTCACCGTCACCGGCACCGAGACCGCGGACGCGACCGCCTCCGTGATCGCGCACGCCAGCGCGACGTCCTCGACGAGGCACGCGCCGGCCCCGGTCTTCGTCACCTTGCGGACGGGGCAGCCGAAGTTCATGTCGACGACGTCCGCGCCGGCCGCCTCGACCATCCGCGCCGCCTCCGCCATCGCGTGCGGGTCGGAGCCGAAGATCTGGATCGCCAGCGGGTGCTCGTCCGAGGAGACGCGCAGGTAGCCGAGCGTGCGCTCGTTGCGGTGCTCGATCCCGGCGCAGGAGACCATCTCCGAGCAGACGAGCCCCGCGCCAAACCGCCGCCCCTGGCGCCGGAACGCCTGGACGCTCACCCCGGCCATCGGGGCGAGGACGACGCGCGTCGGCACCTCGACGTCGCCGATCCACCAGCTCTCGCGCAGATTCACGGACATCTCGCCCGATCGTAGCCCTGAGCTGTTGACGCCGCCTGGGGGCCGGGGTACCATCCCGACCCGCCGGAAGGCCCAATCTGGGTCACCGGCCGTTTTTGTGGGGCCAGGAGGCACACAGTGAAGGAAGTCATCCTCACGCCGGAGGGCTACAAGAAGCTCCAGGAGGAGATCGAGCTCCTCTCGACGACGCGTCGGCTGGAGATCGCGGAGCGCATCAAGGTCGCGCGGGAGTTCGGCGACATCGCCGAGAACGCCGAGTACGACGCGGCGAAGAACGACCAGGCCCACCTCGAGGCCCGCATCGCGGTGCTCGAGGAGCGCCTGAAGAACGCGCGCGTGGTCACGAAGAAGGAGATCAAGTCCGGCGAGGTCTCCGTGGGCACGACCGTCCGCCTCAAGGACATGACCTCGAACAAGACCGTCGAGTACCACATCGTGGGCTCCGCCGAGGCGAACCCGGCCGAGATGAAGCTCTCGAACGAGTCGCCGGTCGGCAAGGCGATCATGGGCCGCAAGAAGGGCGAGGTCGTCGAGGTGACCGTCCCGCGCGGCACCACGAAGTTCAAGATCATGGAGATCAAGGCCGCCTAGCCCGCGGCCTTGGTCGGACTGGACTCGGCCGTCGTGGCCGCTCCCAAGCGCTTCCCCGACCGGGACGAGATCGCCGCGGTCCGCGCCGAGGCGGACCCGCTCGAGAACGGCGCCACCGCCGAGACGAAGCGCCGCCTCGCCGGCCGCGTCATGGCCCGGCGGGACATGGGGAAGCTCGTCTTCCTCGACCTCGTCGACCGCTCCGGCCGGATCCAGCTCCTCTGCCCGGGCGAGATGGCGGACGTCCACCTCGGCGACGTCGTCGGCGTCACCGGCTCGCCGGCGAAGTCGCGCCGCGGGGAGCCGTCGCTCCAGGTGGACGAGCTCGAGCTCCTGTCGCGGATCCGCACGCCGCTCCCCGACACGTTCCACGGCTTGACCGACGTCGAGCTCCGGTACCGGAAGCGCTACCTCGACCTGCTCATGAACGACGACTCGCGCCGCGACGCGCTCATCCGCGCGCGCACGGTCAGCGCGATCCGCCGCATCCTCGACGGCTGGGGCTTCGTCGAGGTCGAGACGCCGATCCTCCAGCCGCGCTACGGCGGCGCGTTCGCCGAGCCGTTCGTCACGCACTGGAACTCGCTCGACGAGGATCGCTACCTCCGCATCGCGGACGAGCTCTACCTCAAGCGCCTGATCGTCGGCGGCCTCGAGAAGGTCTACGAGATCGGCAAGGACTTCCGCAACGAGGGCGTCTCGTTCAAGCACCACCCGGAGTTCACCATGCTCGAGTGGTACGAGGCCTTCGCGGACTACCGCGACACGATGGAGCGGATCGAGCAGCTCGTCTCGCAGGCCGCGCAGGACGTGCTCGGGACGACGGTCGTGTCGTTCCGCGGCCACGAGATCGACTTCGCGCCGCCGTGGCGGCGGCTCTCCTTCACGGATGCGCTCCACGAGCACGGCCTCTGGACGCGCGACGAGGACGAGCTCCGCAGGCGCCTGGTCGAGCGCGGGGTGGACGTCTCCAAGGACCCGACCTGGTCGAAGCTGATCGACCACGCGCACTCGCACTTCGTCGAGCCGGCGCTGATCCAGCCGACGATCCTCCACGACTACCCGATCGAGCTCTCGCCGTTCGCGCGCACGACGGACGCCGACCCGACGATCGTGGAGCGCTTCGAGTACTTCGCCGGCGGCATCGAGCTCGGGAACGCCTTCACGGAGATCAACGACGCCGAGGAGCAGCAGTCGCGCTTCTCGCACCAGCAGACGGAGCGCGCCGCGGGCGACGTCGAGGCGGAGGAGGGCGACCCGGACTACGTCGAGGCGCTCTCGTACGGCATGCCGCCCACGGGCGGGATCGGCCTCGGAATCGACCGCCTCGCCATGCTCTTCACCGGGCGCGAGTCGATCCGCGACGTGATCCTCTTCCCGGCGCTGCGCCGGGCCGACTGATCAGGCCTCGAGCGAGGCTTCGACCGCGGGCGCGCGCTTCGT
>JAFAIV010000307.1 GCA_019236545.1 Actinomycetota bacterium
GCGCTCGCGAACGAGCCGCGCCTGCTGCTGGCGGACGAGCCGACAGGCGCGCTCGACTCGGAGACCGGCGCCCAGATCCTCGACCTGCTGCGCGGCCTCCGCGACGACCACGGGACGACGATCCTCCTCGTCACGAACGACGACGGCGTCGCCGAGCAGGCCGACCGCGTCCTGCGGATCCGCGACGGCGTCCTAGTTGCTGCCGGAGAGGGTGGCGGCGCGGTCGGAGAGCGCCTTCACGCCTGACTCGAAGTCCGCGACCGCCGAGGCGAGGTCGCTCTGCTCGCCGGTCAGCCGGTCGAGCTGCTTCGAGAGATACGCGGTCTGCGTCGCGACGTAGCCGGCGTCGAGCTGGCTCACGGGCGTCGAGCCGAGGTAGGTCGTCAGCGTCCGCAGCTCGCTCGCGAGCTTGCCGAGGTCGCTGCCGAGCGAGGCGGAGCCGACGGAGACGGAGTCGGCCGACTTGCCGGCCGCCGCGAGCTCGGTCGCGAGCGTCGTGGCCTCCTTCGAGACGGTGCGCGCGGCGGTGCTCGCCTGGGTCTGCGCGCGGCGGGCGCGCGTCACGTTCGCGCGGGCGGCCGCGAGGGAGGCGGCGAGGCGGTCGGTGCGGGCGTTCGCGGCGTCGAGCTCGGTCTGCACGGAGGTCTGCTGCTGGGCCCGGTGGTGGAGGCCGACGGAGAACCCGGCTGCCGTCACGAGCGCGCCGGCGGCGAACGCGAGGGCGGCGAACAGAAGCGTCCGGCGCGGCCGCGCCCGCTTGCGCGGACGTGAAGGACGCGCGTGGGCGCGCGCGTGCTCGCCGAGCGGCCAGCCGGAGCTCATGCGGGCCGCTTCGACGCGCCCGCGGCCGCTCCTCTATTCGCGCCGGAGCGCCTCGATCGGACTCAGCCGCAGCGCGCGCCACGTCGGGTAGACCGCGCCGATCAGCCCGACGCCGAGCGCGAACGCGAGCCCCCACGCGAAGACTCCTGCCGTGAAGCTCGGCGAGACGAGGCTGGAGAGGCCGGTCTTCGCCGTGAAGAGCCGCGCCGCGACCCAGCCGAGGAGGAGCCCGAGCGCGAGCGCGACGAGCGCGATCCCGACCGCCTCGCTCACGATCAGTGCCGCGATCCGCCGCCCGCTCCAACCGACCGCGCGCAGGATCCCGATCTCGCGGACGCGCTCGAAGACCGACATCGCCATCGTGTTCGTCACGCCGATCCCGCCGACGATCAGCGCGAGCGCGGAGATCACCCAGCCGACGTCGATCACGAGCCGCGACGAGGTGTCGACGTTCACGGCCTGTCCGGGCTCGACGATCGCGGTGATCCCGTACTCCTTCTCCAGCCGGCTCGCGACGGCCTGCTGCCGGTAGCCCGGCTTCACGGTGACGCCGATCGACGTCACCTCGTCCGGCCGGTTCGCCAGCGCCTGCACCTGCGTCAGCGGCATCACGACGGCGTTGTCCTCGAACGCGTTCCCGGTGTGGAAGACGCCGCTGACCCGAACCGCCCGCCCGCCGACGGTGACGGTCGAGCCGGCGCGCGCGTGGAACGTGCTCGCCGCGCCGTCGCCGATCATCGCGCCGCTCCGGTTCCCGGCGATGAGGGCCATCCGCCGGAAGGCGAACTCGTCCCGCGCGACCCCGACGACGAGCGATGACGGCTGCCTGTCGACCGTGGTGACGTAGAGGAAGATGCGCGACGTGTCGGCGACACCGGGGTCGCGGGCGACGCGCGCGACGAGCGCGTCCGGGAGGAGCGACCGCGTCGCGTCGGCGACCCCGCTCTGGAAGAGCCCGAAGTCGGCGCGGCCGAAGTGGATCAGGTCGCCCGCCGTCCGCTCCGTCCCGGCCGAGATCGAGAGCAGCGCGACGATCAGCCCGACGCCGAGCGCGACGCCTGCCGACGTCAGCAGCGTCCGCACCGGACGGCGCAGGAGGTTCTTGCGCACGAGCCCCGCCCAGGTCACGCGCGCCTCCTCCGCCGCAGCGCATGCACGATCCGGAGCGGGAACATGCCGAGGATCGGCGCGCGGCGGCCGATGTCCTCCCGGTCCTCGCGATCGAACGCGCGCGCGAAGCGGGCGGCCTCCTCGGGAGTCGCGTAGGTCTTCTCGCCGCCGTCGCCGCAGCGTTCGCAGCTCCAGCGCATCGTCGCGCCCTCGGCGGCGAAGCGGTAGCGGTGCCCGAAGACGCGGCACGCGATCACCCGACGAGCGTAACCGGACAGGTTGCCGGAGCGTTCAAGAGTGGCCATGAGTGCAGGCGCGGCGACAGCCGGAGGCGAACGGCGCAGGATCGAGACGAAGATCCCCGCGCGCCTGGACCGGCTGCCCTGGGCGAAGTTCCACTGGCTGATCGTCGTCGGCCTCGGGACCGTCTGGATCCTCGACGGCCTCGAGGTGACGATCGTCGGCTCGATCGCGTCGCGCCTGACGGAGAAGGGCAGCGGCATCGCGATCTCGACGGCGCAGATCGGCACCGCGGCCGCCGTCTACGTCGCCGGCGCCTGCGTCGGCGCGCTCTTCTTCGGCCAGCTGACCGACCGCTTCGGCCGCAAGAAGCTCTTCCTGATCACGCTCGGCGTCTACATCGTCGCGACGCTCGCGACCGCCGCCTCGTGGACCGCGTGGTACTTCTTCCTCTGCCGCTTCTTCACCGGCGCGGGCATCGGCGGCGAGTACTCGGCGATCAACTCGGCGATCGACGAGCTGATCCCGGCGCGCGTGCGCGGCCGCGTCGACCTGATCATCAACGGCTCGTACTGGGTGGGCTCCGCGGCCGGCTCTGCCGTTGCGATCCTGCTGCTCGACAAGTCGCTGCTCTCGGCGCACGTCGGCTGGCGGCTCTCGTTCCTGATCGGCGCGATCCTCGGCCTCGGCATCCTCTTCGTCCGCCGCAACGTCCCGGAGAGCCCGCGCTGGCTGTTCATCCACGGGCGCGAGGAGGAGGCGGAGGCGATCGTCCGCGACATCGAGGGCGCGGTCGAGAAGGAGACGGGCAGCCGCCTGGAGGAG
>JAFAIV010000077.1 GCA_019236545.1 Actinomycetota bacterium
GAAGCTGCTGCCGGTGATCCGCGAGGGCGGCTCGGACACGGCGCAGTTCGACAACGTGCTCGAGCTGCTCGTGCTCGGCGGCCGCTCGCTGCCGCACGCGCTGATGATGATGATCCCCGAGGCGTACGAGAGCCGCGACGACCTCCCTGCGGAGCTGCGGGGCTTCTACGACTTCCACCGCTGCCTGATGGAGCCCTGGGACGGCCCGGCGGCGATCGCCTCGTCGGACGGCCGCGTCCTCTGCGCGACGCTCGACCGCAACGGCCTCCGCCCCGGCCGCTGGTACGAGACCGCCGACGGCTGGGTCGTGCTCGCGTCGGAGACCGGCGTGCTCCCGGAGGAGCCGGCGAACGTCGTCCGCAAGGGCCGCCTCCAGCCCGGGAAGCTCTTCCTCGTCGATCTCGAGCAGGGCCGGATCGTCCCGGACGAGGAGATCAAGGCGCAGGTCGCCGCGCAGGCGCCGTACGCCGAGTGGGCGGCGAGCGAGATGCTCCACCTCGCCGACCTGCCCGAGGCCGACCCGCCCGCGCCGCCCCCGGTGCCGCTCCGCACGCGCCAGCTGATCTTCGGCTACGGCGCCGAGGACCAGAAGGTGATCCTCGCGCCGCTCGCCGCGAACGGCGAGGAGCCTGTCGGCTCGATGGGGAACGACACGCCGCTCGCGGTGCTCTCGCAGCGGAAGCCGCTCCTCTACTCGTACTTCAAGCAGCTGTTCGCGCAGGTCACGAACCCGCCGATCGACCCGATCCGCGAGGCGATCGTGATGAGCGTCCAGGCGAGCGTCGGCTCCGAGCGCAACCTCCTCGCGGAGTCGCCCGAGCACGCGCGCCAGCTCGTGATCCCGAACCCGATCCTCCGCGACCGCGAGCTCGAGCAGCTCCGCCACGTCCGCCACGACGTCTTCAAGGCGTGGACGATCGACACGACGTGGCCGGTCGAGGAGGGCGGCGCGGGGCTCGAGAACGCCGTCGAGCGGATCTGCGCCGAGGCCGACCTCGCGCTCGCCGCCGGCGCGAACATCCTCATCCTCAGCGACCGCGCCGCCGGGCTCGACCGCGTCCCGATGCCGTCGCTGCTCGCGACCGCGGCCGTCCACAACCACCTCGTCCGCGAGGGCACGCGCCTGCAGGCCGGGATCGTCGTCGAATCGGGCGAACCGCGCAGCGTCCATTCGATCGCGACGCTGATCGGCTACGGCGCGGCCGCGGTCAACCCGTACCTGATGCTGGAGCTCCTCGAGGACGAGGAGGCGCAGGCGAAGGCGGTCAAGGGGATCGCCAAGGGGATCCTCAAGACGATGTCCAAGATGGGCATCTCGACGCTGACCTCGTACTGCGGCGCGCAGATCTTCGAGGCGGTCGGGCTGGCGCCGGAGCTCGTCGAGCGGCACTTCACCGGCACCGCGTCGCGGATCGGCGGCGTCGGCATCCGCGAGCTGGGCGAGCACGCGGTCGCGCGGCACGCGCGCGCGTTCGGCGACGACCTCCTCCCCGTCGTCGGCCTGTTCGCGTGGCGGCGCGAGGGCGAGGCGCACCTGTGGAACCCGGACACGATCTCGAAGCTCCAGCACGCCGTCCGCTCCGGCTCCTGGGAGACGTACGAGGACTACGCACGCACCGCGAACGAGGACGCCGCGCGCAAGGGCAACCTGCGCGGGCTGCTGCGCCTCCGCCTCCCGGAGACGGGCGTGCCGCTGGAGGAGGTCGAGCCGGCGGGCGAGATCGTGAAGCGGTTCTCGACCGGCGCGATGTCGCTCGGCTCGATCTCGCGCGAGGCGCACGAGACGCTCGCGAAGGCGATGAACGCGATCGGCGGCCGCTCCAACACCGGCGAGGGCGGCGAGGATCCCGTCCGCTTCGAGGACGACCGGCGCTCGCGGATCAAGCAGGTCGCGTCCGGCCGCTTCGGCGTCAACGCGCACTACCTCGCCAACGCCGACGAGCTCCAGATCAAGATGGCGCAGGGCGCGAAGCCCGGTGAGGGCGGCCAGCTGCCCGGCCACAAGGTCGACCAGTACATCGCCTCGGTGCGCCTGACGACGCCCGGTGTCGGCCTGATCTCGCCGCCGCCGCACCACGACATCTACTCGATCGAGGATCTGAAGCAGCTGATCTACGACCTCCGCTGCGCGAACCC
>JAFAIV010000145.1 GCA_019236545.1 Actinomycetota bacterium
CGGTCGAGGCGGAGCTCCTGCCAGAGCCGGTCGAGCGCCGCGAGGGTCTTCGCCTCCTCGCCCGGCGGCAGCTCGTGCGCCTCCGCGAGCCGGGCGCCCAGCGCGAGCTGCGCGTCCATCCCGTGGATCCCGGCGACGTGCGGGTCGGAGACGAGCGCGACCTTCCCCTCGCCCGGGACGAGCTCGCCGAGACGCTGTAGCGCGCCGCGCTCGACGACGACTCCTGCCGCGGCGAGGACGATGTCGTCGGCGTCGCGGGCGGTCGTGTCCGCGGTCTCGCGGTAGACGGGCGCACGCTGGTCGTAGAGCGCGAGGAACGCCGCGCGCTCCTGCGCGAGCGGCCGCTCGGAGCCCTCGACGCGGCGCCACGCAGTCTCGGCGTCGACGTCGAGGAGGACGGTGACCGCGTGCTCGCGCAGCGCCGCGCGCACCGGCTCGCGGGTGACGGCGCCGCCTCCGAGCGCGAGGACGGTCGGCTCGGGCGAGCGGAGTGCCTGCACCGTCATGGCCGCCTCGCGGACGCGGAACGCCTCCTCCCCCTCGGCGGCGAAGAAGCTCGCGATCGAGGTCTCGAGCGAGCGCTCGACCTCCCGGTCGACGTCGCGGAACGGCAGCCCGATCCGGCGCGCGACCTCCTCCCCGAGCGTCGTCTTGCCCGCGCCCATGAAGCCGATGAGCGCGACGTGGCGTGTCAGCGGGCGGTCCAGTCGATCCGCTCCACGTACGCCCGCCAGCCCGCGACGAAGTCGCCGACCGCGTCCCCGCCGAACTTCTCCTTCGCCACGCGGGCGAGCTCCCAGGCGACGACCGCCTCCGCGACGACCGCGAGCGCCTCGACGGCGGAGACGTCGCTCCGCTCGACGAGCGCGTTCGCGGGCTCGCCGGAGTCGAGGTCGACCGACCCGAGCGGTTTCATCAGCGTCGGCAGCGGCTTCATCGCGGCGCGGACGACCATCTCCTCGCCGTTCGACATGCCTCCCTCGATCCCGCCGGCGCGGTTCGTCTCGCGGTGGAGGCCGCGCTCGTCGCGGACGATCTCGTCGTGCGCCTCGCTCCCGCGGACGTGCGCGAGCGCGAACCCGTCGCCGACCTCGACGCCCTTCACGGCCTGGATCCCCATCAGCGCCGCGGCGAGCCGCGCGTCGAGCCGGTCCTCGCGCCGCGCGTACGAGCCGAGCCCGGGCGGCACGCCGGTCGCGCGGACCTCGACGACGCCGCCGAGGGTGTCCTTGTCCTTCCGCGCCGCGTCGACCGTCTCCGGGTCGGCGCCGGCCTCCGGGAGCGCCGAGCCGGCGACCTCGACGCCGATCTCGCGCAGCAGCGCCTTCGCGACCGCGCCTGCGGCCACGTGCGCGGCCGTGTGCCTCGCGGATGCCCGCTCGAGCGCGTCGCGCACGTCCGCGAGGCCGTACTTCTGGACGCCGGCGAGGTCGGCATGCCCCGGCCGCGGCAGCGTCACGGCCTTCGTCCCCTTGCCCTCGGGCTCGCCGGTCGGCCGCCACGGGTTCATCCCCCATGTCCAGTTCTTGTGGTCGCGGTTGCGGACGACGAGCGCGAGCGGCGTGCCGAGCGTGCGGCCGTGGCGGAGCCCGGCGAGCACCTCGACCTCGTCCGTCTCGATCTGCTGCCGCGGCGAGCGCCCGTAGCCCTGCTGGCGGCGCCGGAGATCTGCGTCGATCGCGTCGCGGTCGAGCGTCAGCCCCGCCGGCAGGCCGGAGAGGATCGCGACGAGTGCCGGACCGTGCGACTCGCCCGCCGTTGCCAGCTCGAGGGTCACACGTCCAAGCCTAAAGCGCGACGCATGGCGGCAACCGGGGCTGTTGTCCCCGTCCAGAGCTCGAAGCTCTTCACGCCCTGCGCCAGGAGCACCTCGAGCCCATCGAGGACGCGCGCGCCGTTCTCGGCCGCGGCCCGCGCGGTCGCCGTCCGCGGGTACGGGAGGTCGATCAGTGTCTGGCCCTCCCGCACCTCGAAGAGGACGTCGTCGCGGACCGAGGTCGCGTGGATCACGAGGTCGTGGCCGTCGAGCCGCGGCGGCCAGTCGCGCTTCCGGGAGAACACCGGCGCGTCCGGCAGCGCCGCCACGAACGCCGCCGCAGCGCCACCGTCGCCGACGATCGCGGGGCTGGAGCAGCCCGCCACCTGCTCGAGGATCGCCGCGTCCGTCGAGAAGCCGCGGCCGTCGGCGATCGTGTTCACCGACTCGAGCTCGCTGCCGAGCAGCCGCGCGACCTCGCGCTTGTGCGGCGTCGTCACGTTCGCGTACCGGATCTCCGGGAGCACGGACTCGAGCTCCCCGGGAAGAACGTCACGCGCCTCGTAGCGCCAGTCGCCGAGCCCGGCGGCGGCGAAGCCCGCGTTCTGCATCGTCGGCGAGAGCGAGTGCGAGACCGGATGGCCCAGCAGGACGACCAGGGTCAATAGCCGTAGGCCCTCTCGTGGTTCACGAAGTCCTGGAAGCTCGCCGTGAAGTA
>JAFAIV010000022.1 GCA_019236545.1 Actinomycetota bacterium
GAGAACTTGCCGCGCCACGATCCGCCGTGCCGGCGCGCAAGCTCCTCCACGACCATCCAGCCGACGTTGTGCCGGTTGCGCGCGTACTCGCGGCCCGGGTTGCCGAGGCCCACGACGAGCAGGTCGAGCGACGAACCCTGGCGCCGCGGCCAGAGCCGCATGCGCTAGCCCTCGACGGTGCCCTGGTCGCCGGCGGCGTCCGCCTCCGGCTCGGCCGGCGCCTCGGAGCCACCCTCGGGCTGCTCGCCCGCGGCTGCGCCCTCGACGGCCTCGGCCTCCTCGCCCTCGAGCGTCTCCTCGGGCGCGACCTCGCGGGTCGGCGCCGTGACGGTCGCCACGACCGCGTCGGGATCGTCGAGGAGCGTGACGCCCTCCGGCACCGGCACGTCCGCGACGCGGAGCGTGTCGCCGCTGGCCATGTGCGAGACGTCGATGTCCAGGTGCTCGGGGACCTCGAGCGGCAGCGCCTCGACGTTGACCTCGCGGAGCGGCTGTGAGAGCACGCCGCCCTCGCGCACGCCCGGCGCGTCCTCGCCGCCGATGAGATGCACGGTGACCGAGGCGTGGATCGTCCGGTCGAGCCGCACCTCCTGCAGGTCGACGTGGGTGACGCCGCCCTTGACTGGATCGACCTGGTACTCCTTGAGGATCGACGCGTGCGTCTTGCCGGCGCCGTCGATCTCCACGTCGAGGATCGAGTGGAGGCCCGCGGCCCCGGTCAGCGCGCGGCGGAGCTCCCGCTCCGGCACCGCGATCGCGACGGGCGCGTCGGCGCCATAGAGGACGCCGGGGACGAGGCCCTGCTTGCGCAGGCGCCGCGACTCGCGCGAGCCCAGTGTCTCGCGCTGCGTGACGGTCAGCTTTGTCCGCTCTCCGGCCATTCCGGCGGCCGAGTGTAGCGGAACCCTTGTCCCGATCTGCACACTCAGACCGTGTTCGAGGATCTGCTGCGGGAGTGGGACGGCGAGCACGCGGTGATCCGCCACGACGCGGAGAGCGGAGCCTGGATCTTCGTGTGCGTCCACTCGACGGCGCTCGGCCCGGCCGGCGGCGGGACGCGGATGCGCGTCTACCCGACGCCCGCGGACGGGCTCGCCGACGCGATGGCGCTCTCCTGGGCGATGACGCAGAAGATGGCCGCTGCAGGCGTCCCGCGCGGCGGCGGGAAGGCGGTGCTCGCGGTGCCCGAGCTGCCGCAGGGCGATGCGCGCCGGCGGCTACTGCGCCGCTACGGGGAGCTCGTCACCTCGCTCGGCGGGAGCTACCGGACGGCCGGGGACATGAACATCACGCCCGCCGACCTCGACGTGATCGCGGAGGTCTGCCCGTACGTCCACGGGACGAGCGGGGGCGGCGGCGACAGCGGCCGCGGCACGGCGCGCGGCGTCCACCACGGGATCCGCGCGAGCCTCGAGCACGTCTTCGGCTCGCCGGACGTCGCCGGGCGGACCATCGTCGTCCAGGGCTGCGGCGCCGTCGGCGCCGCGCTCGCGCGCGGGCTCGCGGCCGAGGGCGCGCGGGTGCTCGTGAGCGACGTCGACCCGGCGAAGGCCGCCGCCACCGGGCTCGAGACCGTGCCCCCCGAGGACGTGCCCGACGTGGAGTGCGACGTCCACGCGCCGTGCGCCGTCGGCGGGACGCTGGACGCGGAGACGATCCCACGCCTCCGCTGCCGCATCGTCGCCGGCTGCGCGAACAACCAGCTGGCCGAGCCCGAGGACGCGGAGCGGCTGCGCGAGCGCGAGATCCTCTACGCGCCCGACTACGTCATCAACGCGGGCGGCGTCGTCCAGCTCGTCGGCCTCGAGGATCTCGGCTGGGACGAGGCGCAGCTCGAGGAGGGCCTGGCGAAGATCGGCGACACGCTCCGCGAGCTCTACCGCGAGTCAGACGAGGCCGGGATCACGCCGGTCGCCGCCGCGGCGCGGCTCGTCGGCCGGCGGCTCAGCCGCCCAGCGGCGTGATCAGCGCGCGGTAGGCCACCTTGCTCCGCGGCTTCGAGCCGAGGTCGAAGATCGACCCCTCGGCGGATTCGTAGTACGCGGCCATGACCGTCCGCGCGTGCGTCTTGAGGAAGTCCGACATCGTCTTGATGAAGACGGGGTCGTCGAGGCCCCAGAGGCCCCACTCCGGGAACGAGAACGGCTTCCCGGGATGCGCCTTGTAGAGCTTCTCGGCCGCATCCCACTCCGCCTTGCCGCGGATGTCGTAGAGGTCGTCGCCCACGAGATCGACGTACGCGCCGCCGGGCCAGTAGGCCTGGGCGCTGTTGCCGGGGATGTCCGGGTCGCCGAAGCCCTGCGGGTTCCAGACGACGTGGACGAGCGACGGCGGGTTCGGCGGCAGGTCGCCGTCCGGGCTCAGCGCCGGCATGCCGAGGCTCCTCAGCTTCGCGTCGATCTGCGCGGCGGAGCCGCCGTGGACGATCAGGTAGACGCGCGCGAACGCCTTGCGGAACCACGACGTCTGGTGGCCGGCCTTGATCCGGCCGGACTTCGTGTAGGCGCAGTACTTGTTCCAGTAGCCGTTCATCTCGCCGAAAGGCCGGATGTAGAGCTCCTTGCCGAACGCGTTGATCCCCGCGTTGAGCGCCATCAGGTAGCTGTCGCCCTTCCCCTGCGCGATCTGCTGCGGCGTGATCGCCTCCGTCCCGTCCTTGCCGGCCGTTCCGAGGCCGAGCATCGGGATCGGCAGCATCATCTGGAAGAGGTCGGGAAACTTCGAGCCCCAGACCTGGCCCTGGCCCCAGGCGACGATGATGTGGCGCACCTGCGAGTCCTGGCCGGTGAGCTGCTGGAAGCGCGCGGCATCGCCCTTGATCCCGAGCCGGACGCCGGCGGCCGCGGGGGCGGCCAGCGCGAGCGCGGCGACTGCGGCGGCCAGCAGCCGCAGAGCTAGTGCCGGAAGCCCAGGAGCCAGGAGAGGATCGTACTCGCGTAGCCGGAGGCCGCAAGGCTCGAGATCGAGCCCTGGTGGTCGGCGCCCGGGATGACGGTGACCTGGGTCGGGTCGCCGCAGCGCTGGAAGACGCCGGCCACCTGGCTCGGCTGCTGCGACAGGTAGCGCGGGTCGGCCGCGCCGAGCAGGAAGTACGCGCCCATCGTCCGCGAGGGACAGCTCTGCGTGTAGGGGACGCCGCCCGCGACGAAGGCGGCGGCGGCGAACGTCGAGGCGTGCCGCGCCGCGTACCAGCCGAGGTAGTCCGCGCCGCCCGACCAGCCGGTGAGGTAGCGCCGGTGCGGGTCGACGGCGTAGCGCGCGGCGATCGCGGCAACCTGCTCGCCGAGCCACGCGTCGTCGTAGGTGTGCGAATACTGGAGCCAGCCCCACCAGCTGTTCGTGACGCCGGCGCCGTTCTGGAACTGGCAGCCGAGCGAGGTCGGGCACTGCGGCGTGAAGAGGATGACGCGCTTCGCCGCGGCGACCGGCGCCCAGACCTCCTCGGCGAGCGTGGGGACGCCCTCGTCGCCGTGGAGCGCGACGAGCAGCGGCGCGGGGTGCTTCTTCGTGACGCCCGCCGGCACCTGGACGATGCACCCGGCGCACGGCCAGTCGTGCACGACGCGGACGCCCGCGGACGCGGGCAGCGCGGCCGCAACGGCAGCGACGAGCGCGACGGCGAGCAGCGCGACGCGTGAAGCGGACCCCGGCGCTTGCACCACTTCAAACTGACATTTCCTCGCGCGAAGGTCAAGCGAGGAACGGTCGAGCCGAGCTAGAGGCCGGCCGCTCGGACGCCGAACTCCGCCTGAGCCGGGGTGAACCCTTCGAACTCCAGCTGCTGGACGAGGCCACTGTGCGAGAACGCCTCCATCTTGAGGTACTCCTTGGCCTTCGCCGCCGCCTCTCTGTTCCAGTCGGCGCCTGCATGACTGGCCCCGTACGTCGCATCGCTTGTCGAGAACCCCTCGAACTTCAGCTGCTCCACGAGCCCTTGGAGCGAGAAGGCGGTGAACTGCAGGTACTCCTTCGCCTTTCGAACTGCCTGAGCCCGACTGATGGGCGACGCCGCGGCGACGGTCGTTGTCGCGAGCAACAACGCCGCGACTACGACCGCAACGAGCGCACGTGTCCGCATGTCTCCTCCTCTACGCCGTCGCGAATTCAGCCTCGGGAGCTTCAGCAACACGCGTGGTGGTGAATGCATAGATGTAGAACGCAACAAAGTTCACGAGAGGGATGAGGAATCCCAAGATCCACCAGCGCGTGCGTCGGTGGTCGCCCGGAATGACGCAAGCGAGCCAGATGAAGAAGATGAGGCCCGCATACGGGATCAATCCGAGTACGCACAGCCAGCCTGACCGACGGATCGAGTGGAGCAGCACGATCGACGGTCCGATCAGGGGGATGAAAGCCTCGCCGGAGTGGACGATCCTCATGCGGCGGCCGATCACGAAGGCGGGAATCGCCGGAAGGATCCAGGCGAGTAGCAACCAAACCGTGATGAAGACCGCCGCCGTGGCCGCAGAGCTCACGCGCCGATCTTGCCGTGGCCACTGCCGCGTGTCAACGCCAAGGGGTCTGCACCGCGCCCTATTGACTCGACGCTGGGCCGGTCAGAGCGGGGCACGCGCATGGCGCGGGCCGGGCTAGAAGAGCTGGTTCTCGCCCCCGAAGATCGCCGAGACCGAATCGTCGGCGAAGACGTTCATGATCGTCTCCGCCAGCAGCCCGGCGACCGGCAGGACGGTGAGGTTCGACGGGGCCTC
>JAFAIV010000156.1 GCA_019236545.1 Actinomycetota bacterium
CGCTCGGCGCGCTCTCGCCGTGGTGGGTGCGGCTGCTGACCTCGCGGCCGGGCTACCTGCGGGCGGAGAAGGGCGTCGCGCTGCTGGCGTTCGCGTTCGCGCTCTACGCGGGCTACACGGTGCTCGCGATCGGGAGCGGGCGCGCGCGGAGGACGCAGCTGAACTGGGTCGTCACCGGCTTCGGCGCGCTCGTCAACGTCGGCCTGAACGTCTGGCTGATCCCGAAGTACGGGCTCGTCGGCGCGGCGATCGCGACGCTCGCCGGGTACGCGGCGCTCTTCGTCGCGATGACCGCGTACGCGCAGACCATCTACCCCGTGCCGTACCAGTGGCGGAGGATCGTCACCGTCCTCGCCGCCGCAGCCGCGCTGAACGTCGCGGCCCGTGCGCCGCACCTGCCGCTCGCGCCCTCGTTCCTGCTCGTCGCGGCGTACCCGCTCGCGCTCCTGCTGCTCGGCTTCTACCTGCCCGCCGAGCGGCAGCGGTTGCGCCGGCTGGTCAGCGCAGCGCTCTGAGCGCCGCCACGTCCTCCGAGCTCGGCTCCCAGCGGCCGGCGGCGACGTTCGCGCGCACCTGCTCCGGCTTCGTCGCGCCCGCGATCACCGAGGCGACGGCCGGCATCGCCAGCAGCCCGCCGACGGCCACGTCGAGGAGCGACACGCCGCGCTCGTCCGCATAGGCCTGCAGCGCCTCCGCGCGATCCCAGCGCTCCTCCGGAATCTCGCGGCCGGCGAGCCGCCCCTCGGTCGGCTCGACGCCGCGCGTGTACTTGCCGGTGAGCAGGCCGCTCGCCAGCGGGAAGTACGGCAGCATCCCGATCCCGAGCCGCTCGCACGCCGGGAGCACGTCGTCCTCGACCTCGCGCTCGACGAGCGAGTAGTGGTTCTGCGCGGAGACGAACCGCGCGAGGCCGCGCTCGCGCGAGACGCGGTCGGCCTCCTCGATCTGCGCGACGGAGTAGTTCGACGAGCCGATCCAGCGGACCTTCCCCTCGCGAACGAGCTCGTCGAGCGCGCCGAGCGTCTCCTCGATCGGCGTGCCGGGATCCGGCTCGTGCATCTGCAGGACGTCGATCACGTCGGTCCGAAGCCGCCGCAGCGAGCCCTCGACCGCCCAGCGGATGTAGTCGCGGCTCCCGCGCCGCCCCTCGGGCCGTTCCTCCATCTGCTTGCCGAACTTCGTCGCGATCACGACGCCGTCGCGGCGGCCCTCGAGCGCGCGGCCGATGAACTCCTCGCTCGTCCCCTGCGTGTAGATGTCGGCCGTGTCGATGAGGTTGATGCCCTCGTCGAGGGCGGCGTCGATGACGGCGCGCGACTGCTCGTAGTCGATCCGCGCGCCGAAGTTGTTGGTGCCGAGGCCGACGACGGTCACCGCGGGACCGCCGTCTCCGAGTGGGCGTGTGCGCATGCGGCGACGCTACCCGCGTGGGCCGGGCTTACGCGCGATGAACCCGCGAGCGCGCATCCGCATGACCACCTCGCCGCGCTGGTTGACCATCTCGTGCTCGCCGACGATCGTCCCGCGGTCCGGATTCGACTCCGACGGCCACGCCTCGACGATCCGGCTGCGGCCGGTGAGCACGTCGCCCGGCCGGACGGGCGCGAGCCAGCGGAGCTCCTCGACCCCGGGCGAGCCCATGCTCGCGCTGTCGAGGAGCTGCGCCCGGACGAAGAGGCCCATGTAGAGCGAGGCGGTGTGCCAGCCGCTCGCGATCAGCCCGCCGAACGGCCCGTCCTTCGCCGCCTCCGGGTCGACGTGGAACGGCTGCGGGTCGAACCGCGACGCGAAGGCGACGATCTCGTCCTCGGTGATCTCGACCGAGCCGTGCTCCTTCTCGAGCCCGACCGGGAAGTCCTCCCAGTACCTCATGCCGGCATCCCCTCGGGCAGCGGGCGCGTGTGGACGACGACGAGCGTCTTCGTCGGCCGCGTCAGCGCGACGTAGAGCTCGCGCAGCCCCTGCTCGCCGTCCTCGGCGATCGCGGCGGGCTCGACGACGACCACGTGGTCGAACTCGAGGCCCTTCGCCTGCCGCGGCGTCAGCACCGGTACCGCGAGCTCGTCGAATGCGCCGACGGAGAACGACTCGCCGACGAGCGCGCGCGGCGCGATCACCGCCAGCAGGCCGTCGCGCTCGGCCAGCAGCGCCGCCTCGTCGAGCGCCGCGCCGAGCGGGTCGCCCTCGACGGCGACGACCTTCGGTGGCTCGCCGCCGCGCCGGTACGCGAGCGGCGGCTCGACGTCGGGGGCTATCCGGTCGAGCAGCGGCAGCGCGAGCGCCATGATCTCGGCGGGGACACGGTAGGCGTGGCGGAGCTCCTCGACGGTCATCTCCGCGTCCTCCGGCAGGTACGGCTCGAGCTCGTCCCAGCGCCGGTAGACGACCGGGCCGGTCGCCTGCGCGACGTCGCCGAGGATCGTCAGGGAGCCGTCGACCGCGCGCCGCGAGATCGCGAGCAGCTGCATCGGCGAGAGGTCCTGCGCCTCGTCGACGATCACGTGCCCGTAGGCGCGTGGCGGGCCGTCGGTGAGGATGCGTGCCTCGTCGAGCAGCGGCAGGTCGTGCTCGCTCCACTGCAGGTCGCCGGCGCGCCGCGGCCGGTCGCGGAGGAGGAGCTTCTGCTCGTCGCGGTCGAGGATCCCGTCCGCGGCCTCGGCGAGGGCCGCGGGCGACGTCAGGAGCCGCGCGACGAGCCTGTCCGCGCGCGGCAGCGGCAGGACGCCGTCGAGCCAGCGCTGCAGGAACCCGCCCTTCTTCAGCGCGCGCTCGAGATCGTCGAAGCTCCGGAGCGCCCGCGGGCCGAGCAGCTCCCCGTAGCGCTCGTAGAAGCGGCGCAGCACCGTCATCCGGAACCGCTCGCGCGCCGGCCCGAGCGGCAGGCCGGATTGGAGGGCCTCCTCGAGGAGCGCGGCGACGTCGCGCTCCTTCACCGAGACGAAGACGCCGTCCGCGTAGAGCACGAGCTCCGCGGGCGCCGGCTTCACGCTCAGCTCGACGGCGCGGTGGACGACGTCGCGCAGCAGCGTGTCCGCCTTCAACCGAGCCACGTCCGGCGCCTCCTCGCGCTCGACGGCGATCCCGTCCACGAGCTCGGAGACGGCGCGCTGCTCGACCGCCTCCTCGCCGAGCGCGGGGAGCACGTGCGAGACGTAGTCCATGAAGGTCGGGTTCGGACCGACGACGAGCACGCGCCGCAGCGTCTCGCGGTGCGTGTAGAGGAGCCATGACGCGCGGTGGAGGCCGACGGCCGTCTTGCCGGTGCCGGGGCCGCCCTGGACCACGAGCGCCCCGTCCGGCTCGGCGGTGATCAGGCGGTACTGGTCGGACTGGATCGTCGCGACGATGTCGCGCATGCGGCCCTCGCGGCGGCGCTCGAGCTCCTCGAGCAGGAAGTCCGAGACGGACGCGCCCTCGACCGCCGTGCCGTCGAGGGACTCGTCCGAGATGTCGGTGAGCCGCCGGCCCTCGGTGCGGAAGCGGCGGCGCTGCGTGACGCCGTGCGGCGCCTGCGGCGTCGCCGTGTAGAACGGCCGCGCGGCTGGCGCCTGCCAGTTCACGACGAGCGGGTCGTGGCGGTCGTCGTGCACCCAGCGACGGCCGACGTAGAGCGGCCGCGGCGTCGCGTCGAGCGTCAGCCGCCCGAAGACGAGGCCGCGCTCCGCATCGATGAACGTCTTCTGGCGGCGCTTCATCCACGCCTCGATCGCGCGCGCCGCGTCCTCGGTCGCCATCCGGTCCTGCGCGCCCTCGAGCGTCGCGCGCATCCGGTCGAGGTTCTCGTAGGCGCGGTCGACGTACGCCTGCTCGGCTGCCAGCTCCGGATGACTCACGGCCGACGGACGCTACCGGACGCGCAGCGTCACGCGGAAACGGCGCGCGACGTCCTTCGCGTTCGACGGGCGCGCGTAGACGAGCGAGACCGTCGCGGTCCCGGAGGCCGGGCCGCGGAACCGCCAGACCTCCTTGCCGCCGCGGCCGGGGATCTGGTGCGCCGGCGGCACGTACCGGTGCGACACGACCGTGCCGGACGTGCTGCTCCAGCGGTAGCCGGTGCTCGGGTTCGAGGCGAGCGTGAGGACGACCTCCGCCGACGCCGGAACGGTCACGACGCGGCCGTTGTCGCCCGCGCCGAGAACGATCGTTGCCAGAACGGCCAAGAGCACCATGCCCGTAGGATCGCTCCTGTGAAGCTCGGGCTCAACCTCGGCTACGCGCCGCCCGGCACGAACCCGGCGGAGCTCGTGCCGCTCGCTCGGGAGGCGGAGCGGCTCGGCTTCGACTCCGTCTGGGCCGCCGAGTCGTGGGGCACCGACGCAGTCACGGTGCTCGCCTGGATCGCCGCCGTCACGGAGCGGATCAAGGTCGGCTCGGCGATCATGCAGATCCCTGGCCGGACGCCCGCGAACACCGCGATGACCGCCGCGACGCTCGACCTCATGTCCGGCGGCCGCTTCCTGCTCGGGCTCGGCACCTCCGGCCCGCAGGTCGTCGAGGGCTGGCACGGTGAGCCGTGGGGCAAGCCGCTCGGGAAGACACGCGAGTACATCGAGATCGTCCGCGCCGCCCTCCGCCGCGACGTCGTCGAGCACCACGGCGAGCACTACCGGATCCCGTACGACGGGCCGGACGCGACCGGCCTCGGCAAGCCGCTGAAGCTGATGGTGCGACCGCGCCGCGCGGACATCCCCATCTATCTCGCGGCAATCGGCCCGAAGAACGTCGCGCTCGCCGCGGAGATCGCCGACGGCTGGCTGCCGATCTTCGTCGACCCGGAGCGCTTCGACCAGGCGTTCGGCGAGAGCCTCGCGGGCGCGCGCGACGGCTTCGAGATCGCCGCGACCGTGAACGTCCTCGTCGGCGACGACGTCCAGGCGCTGCGCGACGCGCTCAAGCCGCACCTCGCGCTGTACGTCGGCGGCATGGGCGCGAAGGGGAAGAACTTCTACAACGCGCTCGCCCGCCGCTACGGCTGGGAGGACGCGGCCGAGCAGATCCAGGAGCTGTACCTCTCCGGCCACCAGCGCGAGGCGATCGCGGCGGTTCCGGACGAGCTCGTCGACGCGGTCGCGCTCGTCGGCCCGAAGGAGCGGATCCGCGACCGGCTGGACGCGTGGCGGGAGACCCCGGTCACGACGCTGCTCCTCGGCGCCGCGCAGCCCGAGGCGCTGCAGGTGCTCGCCGAGCTCGTGCTGTGAGCCGGTTGCCGCGCGGCGTTCGCGTCGCGCTCGGCCTCACCGGCGCCGTCGTTCTCCTGATCGTGCTCGTCGCGCCGATCGTCCTGCGCGGCGGCGGCACCGCGTGCCAGCGGACGCTTCTCTGGAAGGGACGCGTCTTCACGGCGCGGAAGGCGACGGTCGTCCAGTCGACGGCGATCGGCACCGGTGTCGTCCGCGGCTGTGGCGTGCAGCCGGAGAACGTGAACATCCGCTCGGTCGAGGGGATCAGCCCGGCGATCGCCGTCGCGCTGTCGACCGAGAGCGGCAGCGTGTACGCCGCGCGCGGCCGCTGCCCGCGGCTCGCGGACATCGCGCTCCTCGCCTGCCTGCGCAGGCAGTAACCTCGCTCCGATGCGCAGACGTCGCGTTGCCGACGGCATCACGAAGCTCGTCAGCGGCGACGCCGACATCGGCGAGTCGCGCCTCCTGCCGATCGCCGCGATCGTCGGCGCGGCCCTCCTCTACGCAACGCTGCCGCAGGAGTTCGTCGTCGGCCACGCCGCCGGCGCGTTCAACGTGGCGCGCTGGATCGTCCCCGCGCTGACCGGTCTCGTCCTCCTCGCGCTGATCGGGACGCTGCCGAATCTGCCCTTCGTGCACCTGCTCGACGTCGAGGCGGAACGGCTGAAGGTGACGCGGCGCGCGCTGTTCATGGCCGCAGTGAGCCTCGTGACCGTCGCGAACCTCGCGTCGATCGTCCTACTCGTCCACTTGCTCGTGAACGGCGCGCACGCGAACGCGGGCGCGCTCCTGCGCGCGGGCATCCACATGTGGTGCCTGAACGTCCTCGTCTTCGGGCTCTGGTTCTGGCAGCTCGACAACGGCGGCCCGGTCGCGCGGCTGACGGCCGGCCCGCAGGGGCGGGACTTCCTCTTCCCGCAGCAGGCGACGCCGGAGCTCTTGCAGCCGGACTGGCGCCCGCACTTCCTCGACTACCTCTACGTCTCGTTCACCAACGCGACAGCCTTCAGCCCGACCGACGCGATGCCGCTGAGCCGCTGGTCGAAGATGCTGATGCTCGTGGAGTCGGCAGCGAGCCTCATGCTCGCCGTGATGGTCGCGGCGCGCGCGGTCAACATCCTCCAGTGACCGCGGCGAAGCCGCCGACCGCCCCGTACCCACCCGACCTCGAGGACGACGCCGAGCCGGCGACGGAGCTCGCCGACCTCGTGGACGCCGTCGCGGCGGACGCGGACTGGTCGAATCGCAAGGCACGCGGCGTGACCCTGCGACGGGTCGTGCTCCGCCGCTGCCGGCTCACCGGCGCCGAGCTCGCGGAGGCGTCGCTCTCCGACGTCACGTTCGAGGAGTGCCGCCTCGACCTGGCCGGGCTGCGGATGGCGAAGCTCGAGCGCGTTGTCTTCCGAGGCTGCCGGATGGCCGAGTGCGACCTCCTCGACGCCACGCTGACGGACGTGCTCTTCGACGGGTGCGAGCTCACGCGCGCGGTGTTCACCGGGGTTCGGGTGACGCGAGTCGACCTCCGCGGCTGCGAGCTCGCGGGGCTCGAGGGCGTCGGGGCGCTCCGCGGCGCGCGGATGCCGTGGACCGACATGCTCGAGAACGCGCCGCTCTTCGCCGCGGCGCTCGGGCTGCAGGTCCTCGACGAGGACTAGGCGCCAGCGCCCGGGTGGAGGAACGGCACCGCGCCCGACCATCCGGCGCGGAGGACCTCGAGGAGCAACGGCGGCGTGACGATCGTCGCCCGCGCACCCGGTCGCGGGACCCGCTCCCGGTAACCGCCCGGCGTCCAGCGGAGCAGCTCGTCCTCGAGGACGAGCCACGGCGCGTCTTCGCGGAGCACGAACGTCCCGTCCGGCAGGCCGTCCAGCGGCGCCGTCCGCCGCGGCCCGAGCCGCTCCGCGTGCAGGCGTGCGTCGATCGCGTCCGCCCGCGCGCCGGCGATCGCGACGAAGCGGACGTAGTCCTCGTGGCGGCACTCCGCGCAGGGCCGGTGGCCGGCGGCGAACGCCGTGGCCTCGTCGAGGAAGAAGAGGCCGGTGTAGCGGCCGGGCGGCATCGCGCGGCGATGACGGCCCCGGAACTCGAGCCGGCAGGCGATCCAGCGCCGCCCGTCGAACCGCCGCCGGATGCGCCCCTCGTCGTCGTGCAGGCGGCCGCGGTTCCCGAAGACGAGCCCGCGCTCCGGCGTCGCCACGAGCTCGCCGAGCGGCGTCACCCGGTTCTGGAGCGGCAACGCGCCGCCTAGACGATCACGCGGTACACCTGGAACACCTCGGCGTACTCGCGGTTCACGTTGATGCCGTGCGTCCGCGCGAGGTTGCGGACGTACTCGGCGTTCGCGTAGCGGCGGTGCTTCTGGGAGGCGTACTTCTCGAGCGCGGCGACCTTCCGCTCGATGTGGCCCTGCTCGAGCGCGACGTACCACTGGTACGCGAAGTCGAAGTTGTTCCACGGGATCTCGTAGCCGAGGATCGTCGTCCGCTTGAAGGCGCGCAGGCCCTCCTCCGCGATCGTGCGGTGGTCCTGGTGGATGTCGTGGAGGCTCGGCTGGAAGACGACGTCCGGCTGCCACTCCTCCCATGCCGCGACGAGCAGCTCGAGGATGTCCTGCCGCCGCTCCGGGAAGGTGCGCACGTCGAAGTCGTGGACGGTCAGGCACTCGGCCGGGATCCCGAGCTCGGTCGTCGCCTCGCGCACCTCGCGGGCGAGCGTGTCCGGCGCGAAGCCCTCCGGGAGCGAGCGCGTCGCGATCGAGAACGCGACGTAGCGGACCTCGCAGCCGGCGTCGACGAGACGCGCCATCGTCCCGCCGCAGCCGAACTCGCCGTCGTCGGTGTGCGGCGCGAGCACGAGCGCCTTGCGCCACTGCTCGATCACACGGTCACCGGCTCGCGCGTCTCGACCGCCGGCGGCGGTGGCTCCTCGGCGACCGGCGCCGACCTCCTCCGAGCGGTCAGGCCGACGAGCCCGAACAGCATCCAGGTCGTCGGGTCCTCGAAGAAGTCGGCGTAGAAGAGCGAGTGGAAGAGCACGGCCGCGAGCATAAGCCCCACGGCGAGCGCGGCGTTCCCGACGAAGCTCCGGTCGACGCGCCGGAACGCCTGCACGAAGAAGCCGAGGCACGCCCACGCGAAGAGGGCGAGGCCGATGACGCCGTTCTCGGCCGCGACGGTCACCGGCGTGTCGTGCGACGCGGCGGTCTTCAGGCGTGCGCCCTTGAGGTGGAGCCGCTTCGCGTACGCGTGCTTGAAGCCGCCGACGCCGACACCTGTCGCCGGGTGCGCCTCGGCGATGCGGATGCCCTGGTAGACGAGGCTCGCGCGCCCGCTCGTCGCGCTGTTCAGCCCGTGTCTCGTG
>JAFAIV010000337.1 GCA_019236545.1 Actinomycetota bacterium
GGTCGGGCGCCGCGCCGCCTGGCACGTCGGCGACCTCGCATGGGGGTTCCGCTGCCACGAAGGACGGGAGCAGGAGTGGCGGATCCGGCTCTGGGAAGAGGGCGGCTCGGTGGTGGCGTGGTCGTGGCTGAAGACGTCGGACGGGACGCTGGACTTCGACGTCCGGGTCGACAGGCGCGAACTGCTCGAGGAGATCCTCGACGAGCCGGACGCGCGGATCGTCTACGCGTTCGAGGACGACGACGAGGTGGCGGAAGGGCTCGCCCGGCGCGGCTTCGGCCCGGGCGACGCGAAGCCGCTCCACTTCCACGCGGGCGCCCTCGACCGGCCCCCCGAGCCGCCGCCGCTGCCGGACGGCTTCCGCTACGGCACCGTCGAGCCCGACGAGCTTCCTGAGCGCGTCGCCGCGCACCGCGACGTCTGGAACCCGTCCCGCGTCACCGCGTCGAGCTACGCGAACCTCGTCGCGACCTGGCCGTACCGCGCCTCGCTCGACTGCGTCGTCGAGGCGCCCGACGGCCGCACCGCCGCCTACTGCCTCGCCTGGCCGGACGACGAGAACGGCGTCGGCGAGTTCGAGCCCGTCGGCGTTCGCGACGAGTTCCGCCGCCGCGGCCTCGGCGCCGCCGTCTGCACGTTCGCGCTCCGCCGGCTCTGGGACGAGGGGATGCGCGAGGCGATCGTCTACTGCGTCCAGAAGCCCGCCTGCGCGCTCTACGACGCGGTCGGCCTGCCCCATCACTCGACGATGGCCGGCTGGCAGCGCGGCTAGGGCTTCTTCCTCTCCTTGCGCGAGAACGCGCGCTCGAGCCTCTCCTCCACGTACGCGTTGATGCGCTCCGTCATCCGCTCCTCGAAGGTGGGCTCTGCGGCACCGGTGGCCTTTAGCGGCTTCGCGGCTCTCGGCGCGCCGTCGAGGGACAACTCGTAGATGTGCTCGTGCTGAATGTCCTTCAGGTCGTGCTCCCCGAGGTCGTGGACCGCGGCGCCCTCCGGGAGCTGGTTGCCGATCAGGGCGCGCGTGGTCTCGGAGAGGAGGATCTGTCCGCCGTGCCCCGCCGCCGAGATGCGGGCGGCGCGGACGACGTCGAGGCCGAGATAGCCCTCTTCGCCGACCGCCGGCTCGCCGGTGTGCAGGCCCATGCGCACGCGCACCGGCAGCCCGCCCGGCCACTCGTGGTCGCGCAGCGCGCGCTGTGCCGCGACCGCGGCTGCGACCGCGTCCCGCGCACGCGGGAACGAGAAGAAGAACGAGTCGCCCTGGGTGTCGATCTCCGTGCCGCCGTGGTCGGCGAACGCCCTCCTGATGATCCGCCGGTGGTCGCGCGAGACGTCCGCGTACGCGTCGCCGAGCTCCTGGAGCAGCGCCGTCGAGCCTTCGATGTCGGTGAAGACGAAGGTCACGGTGCCGCCCGGCAGGGCCGTCATGGCCCCTAACCTAGCCGGATGAACCGCCTCGCGCAGGAGACGAGCCCGTACCTCCGCCAGCACGCCGGCAACCCCGTCGACTGGTACCCGTGGGGCGACGAGGCGTTCGTGCGCGCCCGCGCGGAGGACAAGCCGCTGCTCGTCTCGATCGGCTACTCGGCCTGCCACTGGTGCCACGTGATGGAGCGCGAGTCGTTCGAGGACGACGCGACCGCCGCCGACATGAACGAGCTGTTCGTGAACGTGAAGGTCGACCGCGAGGAGCGGCCGGACGTCGACGCCGTCTACATGGAGGCGGTCGTCGCGCTGACCGGGCACGGCGGCTGGCCGATGACCGTCTTCGTCACGCCGGACGGCGAGCCGTTCTTCGGCGGGACGTACTACCCGCCCGAACCGCGGCACGGGATGCCTGCGTTCCGGCAGGTGCTCCGGGCCGTGGCCGACGCCTACCGCGAGCAGCGCGACGACGTCGCCCAGCAGGCGCAGGCGCTCGTCGACGCACTCGGCCACTCGGCGCGCGTCGAGCCGTCGCGGGAGCCGCTGCACGACGGCCTGATCGAGCACGCGGAGGACAACCTGCGGCGCCTCTACGACCCGCGCTGGGGCGGATTCGGCGTCGCGCCGAAGTTCCCGCCGGCCTCGGCGCTCGAGCTGCTCCTGCGGCGGGCGGCTGGAAGCATCGGCGGCAAAGCCGCCGATGCCCGGCCAGAAAACCGCGCCGACGATGGCGGCGCGGGCGTGTTCGAGCAGGCGCTCGGGACGCTCGACGGGATGCGCGCGGGCGGGATGTACGACCTCGTCGGCGGTGGCTTCCACCGGTACTCGGTCGACGTCCAGTGGCTCGTCCCGCACTTCGAGAAGATGCTCTACGACAACGCGCTGCTCGTCCCGCCGTACCTCCACGCGTGGGTGCTGACCGGTGAGGAGTCGTACCGGCGGGTCGTCGAGGAGACGCTCGAGTACGTCCTCCGCGAGCTCGCGCTGCCCGGCGGCGGCTTCGCGTCGGCGCAGGACGCGGACACGGACGGCGTCGAGGGCCTGACGTTCACGTGGACGCCGGAGGAGCTCGAAGCGGTGCTCGGGCCCGGGCGGGAGATCCTCCTGCAGCCGTTCGAGCACGGCCGCTCGATCCTCCGCGGCGGCCTCGACGACGCGGAGCGCGCCTCCCTCCTCGCCGCCCGGCAGCAGCGGCCGCAGCCCGCGCGGGACGACAAGGCGATCGCGTCCTGGAACGGCCTCATGCTCGCCGCGCTCGCCGAGTCCGGCCGCCGCTTCGCAAGTAACAGTCTGTTACAAGCGGCGGAGGCGCTGGGAGAGTTCCTGGTCGGACCGCTGTCGACGGAGGATGGGCGGCTGCACCGCACCTGGCGCGACGGCGTCGCCAAGGGCACCGGCTACCTCGACGACTACGCGGACGTCGCGCACGGGCTCTACGAGCTCCATGTCGCCACCGGCGACCCGCGCTGGCTGCGGGAGTCGCGCCGCCTCGCGCTGCTCGCGGTCGAGCTCTTCGGCGACCCCGAGCGCGGCGGCTTCTTCATGACGCCTTCCGACGGCGAGGCGCTCGTCGCGCGACAGAAGGGCTTCGAGGACAATCCGACGCCGAGCGGGAACTCGATGCTCGCGTACGTCCTGCTCCGGCTGGCTCGGATCTGGGGAGACGACGAGCTCGAGCACCACGCGGTCGGCGTCCTGCGGCTCGTGCGCGACCAGATGGCCCGCTACCCGACCGCGTTCGGCTGGGCGCTCTGCGCGCTCGACCTCCACCTCTCGCCGCCGCGCGAGATCGCGATCCTCGGCGGCGCCGGCACCGACCTCGCGCGCGCCGCGCTCCGCGGCTTCGAACCGCGCGCCGTCGTCGCCTTCGGCCCGGCCGAGGACGTGCCGCTGCTCGAGGGGAAGACGCTCTCGCCCGCGGTCTACGTCTGCGAGCGCTTCGCGTGCCGCGCGCCGGTCACCGACCCGGCCGAGCTCTAGAGGAGAAGGGCGGGGGAGCCGAAGCTCCCCCGCCGCAGCGAATCAGTGTCCGACGTTCTGGACCGAGCCGACCGCCTGCCAGTTCCCGGTCGCGCCGCCGCTCCACTTGACGAGCTGGAGCTGCTCGATCGGGAAGCCGTCGGTCGCCGAGGTCTTCAGCGAGATCCCCGGGTAGAGGAACGGGTTCTTCGACGTGTTGAGGTTGTGCACCGCCGCGAGGAAGCTCGCGCGGGTCGGGTTCTTCCCGGCCTGCTGGAGCGCCTGCACGAACGTCCACGCCACGCCGAGGCCGTAGACGAGGTTCCCGTCTCCGGCATCCCACTGCGGGAGCAGCGCGCCGGCGTAGCCGCTGATGATCTGGCGGCCGAGAACCATGCCCGGCAGCGTCGCCTGGGTCGTCTGGTTGGCCGTGTAGACGGACGAGATGACGCCGTCGAGGTTCGCGCCGTTCGCGCCGGCGATGTGCACGAAGAACGGGTTGTTCGAGACGTTCGAGAGGAACGTCGTCGGGCTCCACCCGATCTTCGTCGCGGTCACGAGCGAGGCGATCGCCTGGCTCGGCGTGGCGACGATGAAGAGCGTGTCGCAGCCCTTCGCCTTGAGGGCGAGGATCTGCTGCGTCACGGTCGTGTCGGTGGCGTTGAAGCCCTCCTCGTCCGTGATCAGGCTCTTCTTCGCGCCGAGGCCCTGGACGAGGCCCGCGATGTAGTTCTTCCCGAACGCGTCGTTCTGGTAGATGATCCCGACCTTCGCGTTGGGCATGTTCTGCGCGATGTACTTGCCGTACATGCGGCCCTCGGCCGGGTAGTCCGGCTGCCAGCCGATCGTGTACGGATGCGTCGAGCCCGCGCACGACTTCTTCTCACAGGCGCCCCAGTAGGAGTCGCCCGTGGCGAGGAAGACCTGCGGCACCTGCTTCTGGTTCAGGTATGTCCAGGTCGAGAGGCCGGGGGCCGTGCCGAGGCTGCCGACCACGGCGAAGACCTTGCTCTGCTCGACGAGCTGCTGCGTCAGCGGCACCGTCTGCGCCGGGTTGTACGCGTCGTCGAGGACCTTGAAGTCGATGTCCCGGCCGTTGACGCCGCCGTGCGCGTTGACGTACGCGTAGTACGCCTGCTCGGCGAGCGGGATCGTCTTGTACGCCGCCGCGACGCCGGTCAGCGGGAACGTGCCGCCGATCGTGATCGAGTTGGCCGTGATCCCGGGATCCGTGCGATGCGCGCCGGCTGCGGCGCTGACCGCGATCCCCGCGACCGCGAGCACGACGAGCGCGCCTGCGATCCTCCGCTTGATACCCATCCGCCCTCCTACGAAGTGAGTGTGGTGCCGACTATGACGTTCCTGGATCCGAATTGATAGAGGCCATTGACTGTCGAGTCAACCGGACGCGCAGGCGTGCGAGCAGGCCCGCGAACCCGGTCGGCAGCAGCAGGATCACGACGATCACGAAGAGGCCGAAGACGACGTCCTGGCCGTGCGTCGAGCCGACGACCGGGACGCTGCTCGAGACCTCCGGCAGCAGGCCGACGAAGACCGCGCCGACGAGCACGCCCCAGAGCGAGCCGAGGCCCGCGACGGCCGCGCCGATCAGGATCTGGAGCGAGAGCGCGACGGTGAACTCGTTCGGCGACGCGTAGCCGTTCGTCGCGAGTACGAACAGCGACCCGGCGACGCCGGCGTACGCGGCCGAGATCCCGAACGCGAGCGTCTTGTAGATCGGGAGCTCGACGCCCGACGACGTCGCGGCGACCTCGCTGTCCCGGATCGCGCGGAATGCGCGGCCGGTGCGGCCGCGCAGGATCAGCCATGCGCCGACGAAGAGGATGGCCGCCGCCGCCCAGGCGACGCCGTACAGCCAGAGGTGGCTCACCGTCTGCGCCTGCAGGCCGTTCGAGCCGCCGAGGAAGCGTGAGAACTTCAGCGGGATCTGAGGCATCGAGACGGCGAGCGCGAACGTTGCGAGCGCGAGGTAGACGCCGGAGAGCCGGAGCGCGGGAAGCCCGACCACGAACCCGAACGCGAGGCAGATCCCGAACGCCATCAGCATCGTCACGATCAGGTTCGTGTGGTGGTAGTAGGACATGACCGCCGTCGTGTAGCCGCCGACCGCCATGAACGCGCCGTGGCCGATCGAGATCTGGCCCGAGTAGCCGGTGAGGACGTCCAGGCCGAGGATCGCGATGAAGAAGACCGCGACCTGCGTCAGCAGCCCCTGGTGGTAGCCGCTGATCAGGAACGGGAGCACGGCGAGGATGGCCGCGGCGACGAGGCACGAGACGACGGCGGCGAGCGAGGGCCGGGTCGTCATACCTTGCGCACCTTCTTCTTCCCGAACAGGCCGGTCGGCTTGATCAGCAGCACGACGATCAGGACGAGGAACGCGAAGGGCAGCCGGATCTCCGAGGTCACGAAGCTCACGTACTGGCCGAGCAGGTTGAGGAAGATCCCGATCATCACGCCGCCCACGAGCGCCCCGACCGGGCTCTCGAGCCCGCCGAGCACCGCCGCCGCGAACGCGTAGAGCAGGATCGGCTGCATGAACGAGGGCTGGAGCGAGTACTCCGACGCCTCCGCCATCAGCCCGGCGACCGCGCCGAGCACGGCGGCGAGGCCCCAGCCGAGCGCGAGCATCCGGTCGACCCGGACGCCGACGAGCCGCGCCGACGCCGGCCGTAGCGCCGCGGCCCGCATCCCGAGCCCGAGCTTCGTCCGCTGGAAGAGCAGCCAGAGCAGGCCGACCGAGGCGATCGTGACGAGGATCGTGCCGATGTCCTGGCGCGCGATCGCGACGCCGCCCACGTGGTAGACGGTGTTGCCGAACGGGGCCGGCATGAACTTGATGTCAGCGCCCCAGACCCAGCCGACGACGCCGTCGATCAGGATGAACAGGCCGACGGTGACGATCACGACCGCGATCACCGACGTGTGCTGGACCGGCCGGATGAAGACGAGCTGGACGCCCATCCCGAAGACGAAGGCGATGAGCAGCGTCAGCGCGAACGCGAGCCAGTAGGTCACGTGCCACGACGTCGTCAACTGGTAGGCGACGTACGTCGTGAACATCGCCATCTCGCCCTGGGCGAAGTTGACGACCTCGGTGGCCCGGTAGATGAGGACGAGCGCGAGCGCGAGGCTGCCGTAGACCGCGCCCTGGGCGAGGCCGACGACGGTCTGCTGGGCGAAGATCTGGCTCGAGAGGCAGCCGATCAGCAGGAAGACGGCGGCGCCGACGAGGATCAGGTTGACGGGCTTGCCGAGCGGGCCGAGCGCCGCCAGGCGGTCGCGGCGGAGGGCGGGGTGCTCCCGTGTCTGGACGGCCGACATCAGTAGCCCAGGTAGCTCCGGCGGACGGACTCGTTCTGCTGCAGCTCGTCGCTCGGCCCCGACAGCGCGACGCGCCCGACCTCGAGGACGTACGCGGTCGTCGCGGCCTGCAGCGCGAGGTGGGCGTTCTGCTCGACGACGAGCACGGTGAGCCCCTCGCGCTCGTTCAGCTCGCGGATGATCCGGAAGATCTCGGTCACGAGCACCGGCGCGAGCCCGAGCGACGGCTCGTCGAGCAGAAGCAGCTTCGGCCGCTGGACGAAGGCGCGGGCCAGCGCGAGCATCTGCTGCTCGCCGCCACTCAGCGTCCCGGCCTCCTGGTTGCGGCGGTCGTCGAGCCAGGGGAAGTAGTCGAGGACGCGGTCGGCGTCGGCCTTGAACGAGTCGTGCCGCGTGTACGCGCCGAGGCGGAGGTTCTCCCAGACCGTCAGCTCCGAGAACGTGCCGCGGCCTTCGGGGACGTGGGCGATCCCGAGCCGCGCGACCTCCTCCGGCCCGCGCGCCCCGAGCGGCTTCCCCGCGAAGCGCACGTCGCCCGAGCGGCGGACGGTGTTCGAGATCGCGCGCAGGGTCGTCGTCTTGCCGGCGCCGTTCGCGCCGAGGACGGCGACGATCGAGCCCTCCTCGACCGCGAGCGAGACGCCGTGGAGCGCCGTGATCGGCCCGTAGCGCGCCTCGACCTCGTCGAGCTCGAGCAGGGCGCTCACGCCACCGGCTCCAGCTCGCCACCGAGATAGGCCTCGATCACCTGCGGGTCGCGCTGCACCTCGGCGGGCGGGCCGCTCGCGATCGTCCGGCCGAAGTTGAGGACGGTCACGTGGTCGGAGACCTGCATGACGAGGTTCATGTGGTGCTCCACGAGGAGGATTGTCAGCTTCAGCTCGTCGCGGAGCCGGCGGATGAAGTCGGCGAGCTCGCCGACCTCCTCGTGGTTGAGGCCGCCCGCGGGCTCGTCGAGCAGGAGCAGGCGCGGCTTCGAGGCGAGCGCCCTCGCCAGCTCGATCCGCTTCAGCGTCCCGAAGGGCAGGCCCGCGGCGGGACGGTCGGCGTGCATGTGGATGCCGACGAGCTCGAGCGTGTCGAGCGCGTCCTTGCGCAGCTCCGACTCCCGCTTCATCCGCGCGAATGCGTGCCCGCCGACGAGGACGTTCTCGAGCACGGTCATCGTCGGGAAGAGCTCGACGTTCTGGAACGTCCGCGCGATGCCCATGCGGACGACACGGCTCGGCGGCGTGTGCCGCAGCGAGTGGCCGTCGAAGACGACGTCGCCCGACTCGAGCCGGTACAGGCGGGTGATGACGTTGAACGCCGTCGTCTTGCCGGCGCCGTTCGGCCCGATCAGCCCGGCGATCGTGCCCTCGGCGACGTCGAGCGAGACGTCGTCCAACGCCACGATGCCACCGAACCGCAGCCGCGCGTTCTCGAGCGCGAGGAGACCCATCCGAGTCGCGGAGCCTACCCCGTTTGAACCGGGATTCAAAGAGCTACGTCTCGCGATCCCGCGACGCCAGGTACTCGGCCCAGAGCTGCTCCATCGTCGTCGTCCGCGGCGCCTCGCGGTGGGCCGGGTCGTACGGCGTGTGGTTCACGGCTCGGACGATCCACTCGCCGCCCCGCGAGACGTCGAGGACGTTCACGCAGCCCGGCGACTGCTCGAAGCCGCCGAGGAAGACGCGGTCGCCCGTGATCGCCCGGCCGAGGATCGCGCGGTTGACGGCGCCGTGCAGGACGAGCAGGACGACGTCCCAGCTCTCGTCGGCGAGCAGCGCGGCGAGTTCCGGCAGGACGCGGTCGAAGAGCTCCCCGATCGACTCGCCGCCGAGGAACTGCGTCTCGGGCGCGACGACGCCGCGGAACGCCGCAGTCATCATCTCCTGCACTACGTCGGGCGAGAGCCCGCGGATGTCGCCGCTCTCGATCTCGCGGAGCGCGTAGCGGGCCTCCGGCTCGACGCCGGGCGCGACCGTCCGGGCCGTCTCGATCGTGCGCGGCAGGCCGCTCGTCAGGACGCGGTCGAACGGGACGCCGCGGGGCGCCTCCGCCGCCGCCCGCGCCTGCGCGCGCCCGAGCTCCGTCAGCTGCACCTGCTCCGGGTGGACGCCCTCGAAGTAGCGCACCTGCGCGTGGCGCATCAGGTAGACGCGCCGCCGGTCGGGAGGCGTCACTGCTGGGCGGCGC
>JAFAIV010000339.1 GCA_019236545.1 Actinomycetota bacterium
CGGCTGGATGGTCGTGGAGGAGCTTGCGCGCCGGCACGGCGGATCGTGGCGCGGCAAGTTCTCCGGCCAGCTCGCCGAGATCCGGATCGACGGCCACAAGCTGGCGTTGCTGAAGCCGGAGACGTACATGAACGAGTCCGGCCGCTCCGTCGGCGCCGCGGCCGCGTTCTTCAAGGTCGACCCGGACGCGATCCTCGTCGTCCACGACGAGAGCGACCTCGAGTCGGGGCGGCTTCAGCTCCGCCTCGGCGGCGGCCTCGCCGGCCACAACGGCCTCCGCTCGATCGCCCAGCACCTGAAGACGCAGGAGTTCCTGCGGCTCCGCGTCGGCATCGGCCGGCCCGAGCGCGGCGACCCGCGCCCGCTCGCCGACTGGGTGCTCTCCGATTTCGAGCCGCACGAGGACGCCCACGGCCTCGTCGCCAGAGCCGCCGATGCCGTCGAGACCCTGGACGCCGAGGGGATCGAGCGTGCGCAGGCGGCGGTCAACCGCCGCTAGCGCGTCGGGAACCTCCGACTCCCGCGTCACGAACTTGGTACGCGTGCGGCGCGAAAGCGCCGGCACGCTTCCCTTGCCCCGTGGGTGGGTGGGGGTTTGGGACGGTGACGAGGAGGCGGGCGCCGCGGCCGGGCGGCCCCTCGTGGGCGCCGAGTACCATGACCCCCGCGGAACGCCCGTTCCGTCGTTCGTCATGGACCGTCCTGTGCTCCACGCCTTCGTCCGCGAGCTCGTCGAGAACGAGAAGCTCGTCGAGCTCGCGGACGCGCTCCCGGCCCGCGCCCGCGTGTCCGAGGCGGCGCTGCCGGTGTTGCTCGCGTCGCTCCACGAGCGCCTCGCGCGCGGGCTCGTCTGCGTGCTCCCGGAGGACGCAGACGCGCGCGACGCGGCCGAGGGCGCCGGCTGGTTCCTCGGCGAGGACGTCGTCGGCTACCTGCCGAGCCGCGGCGTCAGCTGGGAGTCAGGCCTCGAGCCGCCGCCGCACCTCGTCGGCGAGCGCGCCCGCGCGCTGCACGTGCTCGCGGGCGGCGGGCTCGTCTGCGTGTCGGCGCGTGCGCTCGCGGAGCTGGCGCCGCCACCCGGCGCCCGGCCCGACCCGATCGAGATCCGGCCCGGTCTCGAGACCGGCGTCGAGGGGCTGAGCGAGCAGCTCGCGCTCGCGGGCTACGCGCGCGTCGAGCGCGTGGACGAGCGCGGCCAGTTCGCCGTCCGCGGCGGCATCGTCGACGTCTTCCCGACGACCGGCCGCGAGCCGCTCCGCGCCGAGTTCTTCGGCGACGAGATCGAGTCGGTGCGCGCGTTCTCGCCGTTCACGCAGCGCGCCCTCCACCCGGTTCCGACGGCGACGATCTACCCGGCGGCCGAGCGGCGCCTCGATGCGATCCCGGAGTTCCACGGCGAGGAAGGCGAGCTGCCCCCGGTGCCGGACGACCTCGTGCCGGCGCTCGACCGCGTCCCCGACTTCGTCTTCCGCCCCGACGAGGTGCGCCGTGTCTGGGAGGAGGACAACCTCTGGAATCCGCCGTCGCTCGCGGGCGCGAGTGAGCTCGACCCGTTCCCGCAGGCGCAGCCGTTCGCCTTCGAGGCGCAGCGGCCGGCGATCGCGGCGCGCGGGCTCGCCGAGGCGGAGAACGAGCTCGCGGCGTTCGTCCGCGCGGGCCAGCGCGTCGTCGTCGCGTTCCCGCACCGCGGCGAGGCGCTCCGTACGCAGAACCTCCTTCGCAAGGTCGCCGCGCGGCTCGTCGAGCCGGGAGAGGCGCTGCCGGCGGAGGGCGAGGTGATGTTCGTCGTCTCGCCCGCGCGGCGCGGCTTCGTCTGGCGGGAGCTCGGCCTCGTCCTGCTCCCCGACCACCAGGTCTTCCGCCGCCGCGCGCCCCGCGAGCGCCGCATAGGCGGCCGCGCGCTCCAGTCCTTCGCCGACCTGCGCACCGGCGACTACGTCGTCCACGAGGACCACGGCGTCGGGAAGCTCCTCGGCTTCGAGACGAAGACCGTCGCCGGCGTCACGCGCGA
>JAFAIV010000400.1 GCA_019236545.1 Actinomycetota bacterium
GACGGGCTGATGGCGGCGGTGGTGGAGGCGCGCGCATGAGCGAAGGGCCGCTCGTCGTCCACCTCCAGAAGGTCGCGGGCATCTCCGGCTCGGAGGCGCACCTGCTCTCGCTCCTGCCCCGCCTGCGCGAGCGCGGCTGGAACGTGCGGATGCTGATGCTCCACGAGCACGAGCGCGGCGCGTGGGACTTCGCGCGGGAGCTCGAAGCGCGCGGCGTCCCGCTCGACGCGATTCCCGTCCGCACCGACGTCGACCCGGTCGCGTTCTGCCGCCTCGTCGGCTACCTGATGCGCAAGCGGCCGGCGATCCTGCACACGCACCTCGTCCACGGCGAGACGTACGGCCTGCTCGCCGGGACAGCCGCCCGCGTGCCGGTCCGCTTCTCCACGAAGCACGGCTTCAACGAGTTCCGCGAGATGCCGTACTTCGGCCTTGCCGACCGGACCGTCGCCAGCCTCGCGCACGTCCAGATCGCGATCTCCCGCGGCCTCGCCCGCTACCTCGAGGACGTCGAGGGGTTCGACGGCGAGAGCTTCGAGATCGTCCACTACGGGATCGAGCCGGACGGCGAGCCGAAGCCGTACGACGGCGAGGAGCTGCGGCTGCTCTGCGTCGGCCGCATGATCCCGATCAAGGGCCACATCGTCCTCCTGCGCGCGTTCGCCGCGGCGCGGAAGGAGCTGCCCGGCCTGACGCTCGACATCGCCGGCCGCGGGCCGCTGGAGCCGGCGCTGCGCGCGCTGGTCACGGAGCTCGGCCTCGACGAGTCGGTGCGCTTCCTCGGCCACGTGACCCCGATCCAGGGGGCGATCGAGCGGTCGCAGGTCGTCGTCGTCCCGTCGATGGGCGAAGGCTTCGGCATGGTCGCGCTCGAGGCGATGGAGCGCGCCCGGCCGGTGATCGCGGCGTCGATCGGGGGCCTCGGCGAGCTCGTCCGCGACGGCGAGACCGGCCTGCTCGTCCCGCCGGGCGAGGCGGAGCCGCTCCGGGAGGCGATCGTGCGGCTCGCGTCCGACCCGGCTCTCGCCCGCCGCATGGGCGAGGCAGGCCGCCGCCGCGCGCTCGACCGCTTCCTGCAGCAGTTCTGCACCGACCGCACCGACCTTCTCTACCGCGACGCCCTCGAGAGGGCGGCGTAACCTGGGGCCGTGCGCGCCGAGGACCTCAAGCAGCTCCTGAAGAACTCCGTCTACCGCGCGCTCGGGGAGACGACGAACGGCCTCCGCGCCGTCGACGGCGACGGCCGCAGCCTCCGCGTGCTCATGTACCACAAGGTCAACGACCTGCCGAACAACCGCATGTCGATCCCGACCGAGCTGTTCGACGCGCAGATGTCGCAGCTGCGCGAGCTCGGCTACCGCGTCGTCGACCTCGACGCCGTCCTCGCCCACTACCGCGACGGCGCGCCGCTGCCCGCCGGCGCCGTGTTGATCACCTTCGACGACGGCTACCGCGACAACCTCGTCAATGCCGCGCCCGTGCTGAAGGCGCACGGCTACCCGGCCGTCCAGTTCGTCCCGATCGCGTACGTCGGCGACGGGATGCCGCTGCCGCACGAGCGCTACCTCGCCGCGCACGGCGTCCACAACCCGACCGTCGACTGGGACGAGATCGCCGAGCTCGAGGCGCACGGCGTTCGCGTCGAGTCGCACGGGATCTCGCACAAGCCGCTGGCCGAGCTGGAGATCGACGAGGCCGCACGGGAGATCGCGATCTCGAAGCTCAAGCTGGAGGAGCGGCTCGGCCGCCCGGTGCGCGCGTTCTCGTACGTGAAGGGATCGGAGGCCGACTACAAGCCGGTGCACCCGAGCCTCGTGCGGCAGGCGGGGTACGACGTCGCGTTCACAGCCGTCTCCGGGGCCAACTCGCCGCAGAGCGACCCGCTCCAGCTGCGCCGCTACAACGTCGAGCCGTACGGGCCGCGCACGTTCGAGCTCGTGCTCGCCGGCGCCTGCGACCTGATCGCGATCAAGGACACGGTCTCCGGCACGCACGCGCGCCGGCTCTTCAACGCGGCGCTCGGCACATCCTCACGGTGAACCTCGGCCCCGCGCGGCCCGACGAGTTCGTCGCGCTGATGGAGGAGACGTACGGCCGCTCGATGCCGGTGGCCGAGATCGAGTGGTGGTTTGCGAACCCCGCCGCGCCGCAGTTCCTCAACGCGGCCCGCGACGACGACGGGAAGGCGCTCGGGATCCTCGGCATGTCGCTGTTCCGGCTGCGCAGCGGGATCGCGTCGTACGCGCTGCACGCGGTCACGTCGCCGGCGGCGCGCGGAAGGGGCGTCTTCTCGGCGATCAACCGCCTGAACGAGGAGCAGGCGCGCGCGGCGGGCGCGATCTGGACGTTCGGCTTCCCGAACCCGAAGAGCCACCGCGTCCTCACGCAGGACCATGGCTGGGAGGACCTGCCCGCGCCGCGCGTCTGGGTGCGGCCGCGCCGGCGGCCGAAGCGCTCCGGCGGCTTCCTCGTCGAGCCCGTGTGCCCGTCGTTCGAGCGAGACGCGCCGTTCGCGAGCGAGGGGATGGTGCGGGACGCCGCATTCCTGAACTGGCGTTACGCCGAGTCGCCGCGCGCGTACCACCGCGTGGACGGTGATCGCGGCTGGGTCGTCGTCACGCACGCGATCTGGCAGGGCTTCTCGTCGGCGATCGTCATGGACGCGGCCGGCGAGGGGCTCACGCCGTTGCTTCGCGAGGCGGTCGGAGCGGTCGACAGCGACATCGCGATCGCGCTCGTCAATCCGGGCGAGGAGCGCGCCTACCTCGGCGCTGGGTTCCTGCCGACACCGCGGACGATGAAGTACATCGGCAAGCCGCTTCGCGAGGACGCGCCGCCGATCCCGCGCGAGCGGCGAGCGTGGCGGGTCACCTTCGGCGACGTCGACTTCTTCTGATGCGCCTCGTCGTCGCCACGCAGAAGCTCGACCGCAGCGACCCGATCCTCGGGGCCGCGGCGGCGAAGGTGCGCGCGCTCGCCGAGCGGGTGGACGAGCTCGTCGTGTTGACGGGCTCGGCGGCGCCGGAGGACGTGCCGGCGAACGCGCGCGTACACGAGTTCGGGGCGGCGACGCAGGCCGCGCGCGGGGCGCGGTTCCTCGCGGCGCTCGCACGAGAGCTCCGGCCGCGGCCGGACGGCTTCCTCGCGCACCAGATCCCGCTCTACGTCCTCCTCGGCGCGCCGCTCGCGCGGCCGCTCGGCGTCCCGGTGGCGCTCTGGTACTCCCACCCCGGCCGGCATCCGCTCGTCCCGCCTGCCGAGCGGTTGGCGAACGTCGTCCTCTCCGTGGACGAGGCCTCGTTCCCGTTCCCCTCGCGGAAGCTCCGCGCGATCGGCCACGGGATCGACCTCGCGGAGTGGCCGCTCCTGCCCGAGCCCGAGCCGCGCGAGGAGCTGCGCGTCGCCGTGCTCGGGCGCTACTCGCGGATCAAGCGGATCGAGACGATCCTGCGCGCGGCGGCGCTCGCGGGCGCGCAGGTGGAGGCGTACGGCGAGCTCGGTGTCGGCGACAACGCCGGCGAGCGTGAGCGGCTGCGCGGTCTCGGCCTCGACGCGGAGCTCGGCGACGCGCTCCCGCGGGAGCGCGTCCCGGAGGCGCTCGCGCGCGCGGACGTGCTCGTCAACGCGACGGAGGGCCCGTCCGCCGACAAGGTCGTCTACGAGGCGGCCGCGTCCGGTGTCGCGGTGATCGCCTCGAGCCCGGTCTTCGCGGACGTCCTCCCGGACGAGCTGCGGTTCGACGGCAGCGTCGAGCAGCTCGCGGAGCGGCTGCGCGCGCTCGATCGCCGTCGCCGCCCGGAGCTGCGTGAACGCGTCGCCGAGCGCCACTCTGTCGAGCACTGGGCGGACGCCGTGCTGGATTCCCTGC
>JAFAIV010000075.1 GCA_019236545.1 Actinomycetota bacterium
CTCGAGTTCTGGAACCTCGTCTTCATGGCGTACGAGCTCCACCCGGACGGGACGCTCACCGACCTGCCGAAGCAGAACATCGACACCGGCCTCGGCCTCGAGCGCACCGCGCGGATCGTCCAGCAGGTGCCGTCCGTGTACGACACCGACGGCTACCAGCGGATCATGGAGTGGGTCGCGGCGAACTCGGGTGTCGCGTACGGCGACTCGCCCGATGCGACGAAGGCGCACCGCGTCCTCGCCGACCATGGCCGCGGGATGACGTTCCTCGTCGGCGACGGCGTCACACCGTCGAACGAGGGCCGCGGCTACGTCCTCCGCCGGATCATCCGCCGCGCCGCCCAGCACGGCCTTCGGATCGGAATGCAGGCGCCGTTCCTCGCCGGCCTCGCCGACGCCGTGATCGAGCAGATGGAGGGCGCCTACCCGGAGCTCCGCCAGCACCGCGACGAGATCTCGCGCGTCCTCACCGCCGAGGAGGAGCGCTTCGCCGAGACGCTCGAGCGCGGCATGGCGATCTTCGAGGACGCCGCCGCGAAGGGCGAGATCACCGGCGACGACGCCTTCAACCTCCAGACGACCTACGGCTTCCCGATCGAGCTGACGCAGGAGCTCGCGCGCGAGCGCGGGCTCGGCGTGAACGACGAGGAGTACACGGCGCTGATGGAGCGGCACCGCGAGGTCTCCCGCGCGGGCGTCGCCGGCGGGAACGCGCAGCGCGCGGCCGAGTTCGCCACCGCCGCCGGCTTCCGCACCGAGTTCGTCGGCTACGAGAAGACCGACGTCCTCACCCAGCTCGGCGCGCTCGAGGAGCTGGAAGAGGGGCTGTTCCTCGCGAAGCTCCGCGAGTCGCCGTTCTACGCCTCCGGCGGCGGCCAGGTGACCGACGCCGGCTGGATCGAGAAGGACGACGGCACGCGCGCCGAGCTGCGCGAGGCGTACCGCTACGACAGCGACCAAGCGCTGCTCTTCGAGGCAGTGGCTGGAAGTGTCGGCGGCGAAGCCGCCGACACCCGGCTGGAGAACCGCGCCGCCGCGGGCGGCGCTGGGGGCTTCGCCGCGGGCGACCGCGTCCGGGCCGTCGTTCCGTGGTCCGTCCGCTACCCGACGATGGCGAACCACACCGGCACGCACGTCCTCCACGAGGTGCTCCGCGAGGTGCTCGGCGACCACGTGAAGCAGGCCGGCTCCGCGGTGCGCCCGGACAAGCTCCGCTTCGACTTCACCCACCCGGCCGCGCTGACCGCCGAGGAGCGCGCCGAGGTCGAGAAGCGCATCAACGAGCGCGTCTTCCAGAACATGCCGGTGCGGATCTTCGAGACGCCGATCGAGGAGGCGCGGAAGCTCGGCGCGATGATGTTGTTCGGCGAGAAGTACGGGGACGTCGTCCGCGTGGTCGACATCGGCGGCTGGTCGGTCGAGCTCTGCGGCGGCACGCACGTCCGCTCGACGGCGGAGATCGGGCCGTTCGCGATCCTCTCCGAGGCGTCCGTCGGCGCGGGCGCGCGCCGGATCGAGGCCGTCACGGCCGGCGAGGCGTTCGCGTATCTGCACGAGCGGGCGCGCGAGGCGGACGAGCTGCGCGAGGAGCTCCAGCGGGCCCGGAAGGCGAAGCCGCAGGCGCAGGCCGACACGGGCTACGAGGTCGCGGACCGGCTCGACGGCGTCATCTTCGCGCGCACCAGCGACCTCCAGCCCGGACCGCTGCGCGACCTCTCCGACCGGATCCGCCAGCAGGAGAAGGCCGACGGCGCGATCGTCGCCTCGGTCACGGACGACCGCGTCCACATCGTCGTCAACCTCCGCGAGGGCCTCGGCGACGCCTCAGCGATCGCGAAGGCGATGGGGGAGGCCGTCGGCGGGCGCGGCGGTGGGAAGCCGACGATGGCGCAGGCGGGCGGCAGCGACGCGGCCGCGATCCCGGATGCGTTCGCCGTCGCCAAGCAGGCGCTCGCGTGAAGGTGCTCGCGCTCGACTTCGGGTCGGCGCGCACCGGCGTCGCGGTCTCCGACCCCACGGGCACCCTCGCGCGGCCGCTCACCGTCGTCGAGCGCGCGGGCACGCAGAAGGGCCTCGCCGAGGTCGTCCGGCTCGTCCGCGAGCAGGAGGCGGAGAAGGTCGTCGTCGGCCTGCCGCTGACGCTCCGCGGGACGGCCGGGGAGCAGGCCGAGGAGGCCGAGCGGTTCGCCGAGGCGCTGCGGGAGGCGCTCGACGTGCCGGTCGTCCTCTACGACGAGCGCTTCACGACCGACCTCGCGCAACAGACGCCGTCGTCGGCCCCGGAGGACGCCCTCGCGGCGGCGCACCTTCTCTCCAGCTACCTCACGTGGCAGAGCCCGGCGACGGCCTGAAGCCGCCGCGCCTCTGGGCGCGCCGACTCGTCGCGCTCGCCGGCGTCGGCGTGGTCGTCGCGGTCGTTCTCGCGCTCGTGCTCTCGCTCCACGGCGGCTCGAAGGCCGCCGCGCCGACGACGACCTCCGCGATCCCGCCGCCCAAGCCGTTCAAGATCGTCTTCCCCGAGGGCTTCACGCGCGCCCAGATGGCGCAACGCGTCGGCGTCGTCGCGAAGATCGCTCTCCACGAGCACCGCGGCCGCCCGCACCTCTCCACGAAGGGCTACCTCGCCGCGAGCGCGCCGCGGCGCATCCCGGGCTTCGGGGCGAAGACGCTGCCGCTCGAGGGCTTCCTCTTCCCGGCGCTCTACGACTTCCTGCCGAAGACGACGAACACGCAGCTCGTCGGCTCGCAGCTGCGCGCGTTCCTGCGCAACTGGCGGACGCTGAACCTCTCGTACGCGCGCTCGAAGAACCTGACGCCGTACGACGTCCTGATCATCGCGTCGATGATCGAGCGCGAGGCGGTCGTGCCGAGCGAGCGGCCGCTGATCGCGGCTGTCATCTACAACCGCCTGCACCAGCACATGCCGCTCGGGATCGACGCGACCATCCGCTACGGCCTCAACGTCCCCGGCACGCGCGCGCTGACGCAGTCGGAGCTTGCGAGCGACAACCCCTACAACACGCGCAAGATCCTCGGCCTGCCGCCGACGCCGATCTCGAACCCCGGTCTCGCCTCGCTCCAGGCCGCCGCGAACCCGGCGAAGGTCGACTACCTCTACTTCGTGCGCAAGCCGGACCACCGGCACCACTACTTCACGGCGAGCTTCCAGGACTTCGTGAACCACGAGAAGGCCTACGGCTATTGACCCTGGTCGTCCTGCTGGGCCATCCGGTCTCGCACTCGCTCTCGCCGACGATGCAGAACGCGGGCTTCGCCGCCGCCGGTCTCCACGACTGGCGCTACGAGGCGCGTGACGTCCTTCCCGCGGAGCTCGAGTCCGTGCTCCCGGAGATTCGGTACGCGAACGTGACGACGCCGCACAAGCGCGACGTCGCGCGGCTGCTCGGCAGCGAGCTCGAGTCGGTGAACACGATCGCCGACGGTCGCGGCTTCTCGACGGACGCGGCGATCCTCGAGCAGGTGGCCGGCTGCTCCAGCCCCGCGATCGTCGGCGACGGTGGCGCTGCGGCGGCGTTCGTGGCGGCGCTGCCGGACGCGCCGGTGTTCTCCCGGAAGCGCGACTGGCCGCCGCGTCTCGACGGCCACGACCTCGTGATCCACGCGACCTCGGTCCG
>JAFAIV010000079.1 GCA_019236545.1 Actinomycetota bacterium
CGGGCATCGGCAGGCGGCTGGAGAGGAACGACCCCGTCGCCCACATCACCGACGAGCCGACGACGACGAGCAGCGACCAGAGCGGGGATCGCCCACCCGGGTGCACGAGCAGCGCGAGCCCGGCGAAGCCGATCACGACCGCCGCGAGCGCGGCGCCGGGCGGCCTGTCTCCCGTCGCGGTGCGAAGCAGGACGATCCAGAGCGGCACCGAGCCGATGATCAGCGAGGCGACACCGGTGGCCACGTGGCGCTCGGCGATGAAGAGCAGCCCGTTCGCGCCCGGTAGCAGCACGCCGACGAGGATCGTCGAGGCGAGCTGCGCACGGGTGACCCGGAACACCCGCCAGCCGCGCCGCCAGCCGGTGAGGAGCGCCATCAACAGCCCCGCGGCGACAAAGCGCGTCCCGACCGCGAAGACAGGCGGGATCGTCTCCCCGGCCAGCTCGATCCCGAGGTACGTCGAGCCCCAGATCACGTAGACGGCTCCGAGCGCAGTCCAGATCTGCGTCGTGCGGCTCATCGCCCTCACGATGCCGGAACCCGCCGCCGTGCGTCGAAGTCCACGAGCATGGAAACGTCAGCGGCTGCAGAGCGCTTCCTCGCCTCCCCGTCGCTCTCCAACGCGACCCGCCGCGCGTACCGGAACGACGTGGAGGAATTCGCGCGCTGGCTCGGCGATCGTCCGCTGGACGCCGTCGACGTGCGCACGCTCGTGGACTACACCGCCTATCTCGGCTCGGCTCGCAACGGGCGCGGGAAGCTCGCACCCGCGACGGTCGCGCGCAAGCTCGCGGCCGTGCGCGCGTTCCTGCGTCACGCGCTCGGGCCGGCGCGCGTGCCGGACGCGCGCCTCGCACCGAAGCGCGGCCGGCGCCTGCCTGACGCGCCGCGCGAGGCGGAGGTCGAGCGTGTCCTCGAATCGCTCGCCGGCGACGGCCCGCTGGAGCTGCGGAACCGCGCCCTGATCGAGCTCGTCTACTCCGCCGGCCTGCGCAGCGCCGAGGCGGTCGGCCTCGACCTGGGCGACGTCGACTTCGAGCAGGAGCTCGTCCACGTCCGCAGCGGCAAGGGCGGCAAGGACCGCGTCGTCCCCCTCGGCGAGGAGGCCGCGCACTGGGTCGCGCGCTACCTCCGCGACGCCCGCCCGAAGCTCGCCCGCGGCGCCGCGGACGCGCTCTTCCTCTCGACGCGCGGCCGGCGGCTGGACACGAGCGCCCTGCGCCGCCTCGTCCCGCATCCGCACCGCCTCCGCCACGCGTTCGCGACGCACCTCCTGGAAGGCGGCGCCGACCTGCGCACGATCCAGGAGCTCCTCGGCCACAGCTCCCTCTCGACGACGCAGGTCTACAGCCACGTCGACACCCGCCGCCTCCGCCGCGTGTACGACTCGGCCCACCCCCGGAGCTAGTAACAGACTGTTACAAGCTCCGTCGCGCGGACGAAATGGCCATGCCTGACCGCTCGGTTGAGCGGAAGTCATCCGGCCGGCCCGGCAAGTAACAGTCTGTTACTAAGTCCCCGCCGGGGCCCTAGTGGGCGCGCTGGGTGCGGACGAGGTACTCCTCGACCGCGAGCAGGAACGTCTCGTCCTGGGCCAGCTCGGCGAGGCGGTCCTTCGTCACGTCGTCCAGCTCGCGGTCGAGCGCCAGCTCGTGCAGGAAGCTCTTCATCCGGCCCGCCTGCTGCAGCGCGGCCATGCGGAGGAAGATGCGGCGCGTCTCGTCGTCCTGCGAGATGGCCTCGAGCGACTCGAGATCGATCCAGTGATCGAGCATCTCACCGGTGAACGGCCAAGGTGCGCGGCCGGATACGGCGAAGTCCGGAGCCGTGCAGGACCCGGCCGTCGACGGCTTCCTCGCGCTGGCCTCGGCCAGGCTCGCGCCGCGCACCGTGGAGGCATACCGCCGCGACCTGGCCGACCTCGCCGCCTGGCTCGGCGGCTCGCCCGCGGACGCGACGGCCGACCGTCTCGCGGAGTACGTCGCGCACCTGCGCGCCGAGGGCCGCGCGGCGACGACGATCGCCCGCCGCGTCGCCGCCATCCGCTCCTTCTACCGCCACCAGCTCCTGCTCGGCGCGCGCGCCGACAACCCCGCCGCCGAGCTCGACCTCCCGAAGCGCCGCCGCGCGCTGCCGACCACGCTCTCCCCTGGAGAGGCCGAGCGCCTGATCGAGGCCGCGGCCGGGACGACGCCACGCTCCCTCCGCGACCGCGCGCTCGTCGAGCTCCTCTACGGCGCCGGCCTGCGCGTGAGCGAGGCCGTCGGCCTCCAACGCGCAGGCGTCGACCTCGAGCAGCGGTTCGTCCGCGCCCTCGGCAAGGGCTCGAAGGAGCGCGTCGTCCCGATCGGCCGCGAGGCGACCGAGGCGCTCCGCCGCTACCTCGCCCACGGCCGCCCCTTCCTCGACAAGCGGCACCGCCCGGAGGTCTTCCTCAACGCCCAGGGCGGCGCGTTGACCAGGGCCGGCGCGTTCCTCATCCTCCGCAAGCTCGCCGACAAGGCCGGGCTCGACCCGGAGCGCGTCCACCCCCACCTGCTGCGCCACTCGTTCGCCACGCACCTGCTGGAGGGCGGCGCCGACCTCCGCTCGGTGCAGGAGATGCTCGGGCACGCCGACCTGGCGACGACCGAGCTCTACACGCACGTATCCGATCGCAGGCGGCGCGAGTTGTACTTCCGAGCGCACCCCCACGCTCGGCGCAAGAAGACCTGACGCAACAGAGGGGCCAAATGAATCTCCACTTCGCGATCCTCGCGCTCTCCACGCTCGCAGTCGGCTGGCTGATGGTCCAGGCCGGGCTCTCCAAGAGCGCGCTGGAGACGCGCCGGCGCCGCCGCGTCTGCCCGTCCTGCGGCCGCCACATCCAGGCGCGCGTCTGCGCGACTTGCACGAGCTAGCGCTTCGCGGCCGCTTTCCGCCGCAGCAGCTGCGCGACCTTGCCGGCCGCCTGGCGGAGCTGCGGATCGGCGTCGTCCGCCTCGGCCACGCCCTCGAGGAGGACGATCGTCTCGCGCTGCGGCGAGCCGTTCTTCAGCGCCATCACGGCGAGCCGCCGCACCGTCGCGTTGTCGTCGCCCGACGCGAGCTTGTGGAGCAGCGGCCGCACCGAGTTGACCGTGCTCGGGTGGTCGCG
>JAFAIV010000363.1 GCA_019236545.1 Actinomycetota bacterium
CGTCGCGCCGATCGACGGCGTTGCCCAGAGCTGGAACGCGACCTCCTCGTGGCGGCCGTCGCTGAAGCGGCCGGCCTCGACGAAGCCGACCGAGTTCCCGCACATCGCTGCTGCGACCCGCCGGTCGGCGACGACCTTGCCCGTCGCGTTCGCGACGAGCGCCATCCGCCAGGTCGCGGCCTCGAGCCCGCACCAGCCGCCGCCCGCCCGGTCGGCGTAGACCGCGAACCAGTCGGGGCCGCTCCGCGCCCAGCCCGCGACCCGGCTGTGGAGCGCGTCCAGCACGGGAGCGGGGACGGTCGCCGCCGCCGCGGCCGTCGCGGCGCAGAGGATCGCAGCGAGAAGGGCGGCGGCACGCACTGCTAGAGGATCGCGCCCTCGAGCCGCAGCAGCCACTCCTTCCGCGGCAGGCCGCCGCCGTAGCCGGTCAGGCTGCCGTTCGACCCGACGACGCGGTGGCACGGGAGGACGATCGGGATCGGGTTGCGGTTCATGACCGTGCCGATCGCGCGGGCGGCGCGCGGGTTGCCGGTCTTCGCGGCGAGAGCGCCGTAGGTCGTGGTGTGGCCGTACTCGACGCGGGCGAGCTCGGCGAGGACGCGGCGGTGGTACTCCGGTGCGCCGCGCAGGTCGAGGTCAAGGTCGAACGCGTGGCGCTTGCCCTCGAAGTACTCGTCGAGCTCGCGGCGGAGGGGGTCGAGCGGGCGCGGGCTGCGGAGGACGCGCGGGCCGAAGACGCGGGCGAGGTGCTCGAGCTGGCGCTCGGGCTCCGGGTCGAAGCTGATCCGGCAGACGCCGCGGTCGCTGACGCCGACCAGCAGCGGCCCGACCGGGGTGTCCTCGAGGACGTCGTACGCGACGTCGAGCAGCCCGGCCGCGGCGGCGGCCGCGCGGAAGCGCTCGTCGAGCGCGGTGGAAACGGGGGTCATGAAGTCTCCTTTCGCAGCCGCCGCACGCCGGCGGAGGCCGCCTGTCGGGCCGCCTGCTCGGTCGAGCCGAGCGCGGCCCCGATCTCGTCGTAGCCCAGGTCGTAGCCGTACCGGAGCACCACGGCGACCCGCTCCTTCGGCGGGAGGCCGTCCGTGAACGGCGCGAGCTCCTCGAACGGGGGCCGCGCATCCTCGCCCCCAGGCTCGACGACGAGCTCCTCGGTCGGCCGCTGCCGGCGCGCGCCGTCGATGATCAGGCGGCTCGCGATCGTCAGCACCCACGCCCGCAGGTGCTCGCCGTGCTCGAGCGCGCCGTACGCGCGGAGCGCGCGCAGGAAGGTGTCCTGGAAGAGATCCTCCGCCCGCTCGCGGCCGACGCGCTTGCGCAGGAACGCGAGCACCTCGTCCTTGTGCGTGTCGTAGAAGGTCTCGAACGGCGGGACGGCGACGGGCATCGACACGTCAAACGTACTGCGGCGCGAAGATGTGAGACGTGCGGGTCGCGGTCGTCGGTCACGTCGAGTGGGTCGAGTTCGCGCGCGTCGACCACGTGCCGGTCGCCGGCGAGATCGTGCACGCGCTCGAAACCTGGGAGGAGCCGGCCGGTGGCGGCGCGGTGGCGGCCGTCCAGCTCGCGAACCTCAACGGCGACGCGCTCTTCTTCACCGCCCTCGGGGACGACGAGCTCGGGCGCCGCTCGCGGCGCGAGCTCGAGGAGCGCGGCGTCGTCGTCCACGAGGCGCGCGTCGCCGAGCCGCAGCGGCGCGCGCTCACGCACGTCGACGAGGGCGGCGAGCGCACCATCACCGTCCTCGGCCGCAAGCTCCTCCCTTCGGGCGAGGACGCGACGCTGCCGTGGGAGGAGCTGGGCCGCTGCGACGCCGTCTTCTTCGTCAGCGGCGACGTCGCCGCGCTCCGGGCCGCCCGCCGGGCGCGGGTGCTCGTCGCCACCGCGCGCGAGCTCGAGACGCTCGCGCAGGCGGGCGTCGAGATCGACGTCCTCGTGGGGAGCGGCGAGGACGCGGGCGAGCGCTACGAGCAGGGCGCGCTCGACCCGGCGCCGAAGATCGTCGTGACGACGGCCGGCGGGCTCGGCGGCTGGGTGCGGCCGGGCGGACCGTTCCGCGCGGCGCCGCTCCCGGGGCCGGTCGAGGACGCGTATGGCTGCGGCGACTGTTTCGCCGCCGGCCTCACCTTCGGGCTCGCGCAGGGCCTGCCCGTGGACGAGGCCGTCGCGCTCGGCGCCCGCTGCGGCGCGACTGTCCTCACCGGCCGGGGCGCCTACGGCGTCCAGCTGACCGCGGCCGACCTCGACGCCTGACGCAGCGCCCGCATGGCCCGCTGGTCGCGGCGTGGTCCGGATTGGTGGACAAGTGGGGGAAAGTGGGCTAAAGTGGGGGTACGTGGTGGACTAGGACAGCGGCGCGGCAATGCTTCTCGGCGAGTACGAGCACACGATCGATGACAAGAACCGCCTCACGCTCCCGGCCAGGTTCCGGGCCGCGTTCGCGGAGGGAGTCGTCGTGACCCGCGGCCTGGACGACTGCCTCTACGCCTATCCGCCCGCCGCGTGGGCCGGGGTGGTCGACCGGCGGCTGGCCACGCTCGACACGTTCAGCAAGGAGAGCCGGCGCATGCAGCGGTTCTTCTACGCGGGCGCGGTCGAGGCCGAGCTCGACAAGCAGGGCCGCGTCACGATCCCGACGGCGTTGATGTCGCACGCGAAGCTCGAGCGCGACGTCGTCGTCGCCGGGGTGAACGACCACCTCGAGATCTGGGACCGCGCCGCCTGGCAGCGCGAGCTCGCCGACGTCGAAGGGAGCGCAGAGGATGTTGCCGAACGTCTTGCAGCCCAGAGCGACTGACCACGTCCCCGTCCTCGCCGAGGAGGTCCGCGAGGCCCTCGCCGTGCAGCCCGGCGAGGTCGTCGTCGACGGCACCTTCGGCGCGGGCGGCCACGCCTCGCTGCTCCTCTCCGACCTGAAGGGCCGCGGCAAGCTGATCGCGATCGACCGCGACCCGACCGCGCGCACCTACTTCGAGCGGCTGCACCGGAACGCGGGCGGCGTGTCGCTGCGCCTCCTCCGCGGCGACTTCGGCGTCGTCCTGCCGCAGCTCGCGGACAACGGCGTCCGCGCGGACGCGATCCTGCTCGACCTCGGCGTCTCCTCGATGCAGCTCGACCGGCCCGAGCGCGGCTTCTCCTACGCCGCCGATTCGCCGCTCGACATGCGCATGGACCCGAGCCAGGAGCTGACGGCGAAGGAGATCGTCAACGAGTGGCAGGAGCGGCAGCTGACGACGATCTTCCGCCGCTACGGCGAGGAGCGGTACGCGCGCCAGATCGCCCGCGCGATCGTCCGGCGCCGGCGCGAGCAGCCCTTCGAGCGGAGCGGCGAGCTCGTGGACACGATCAAGGCGGCGATCCCCGCGCCGGCCCGGTTCGGCGAAGGGCATCCGGCCAAGCGCGTGTTCCAGGCGCTGCGGATCGCGGTCAACGACGAGCTCGTCTCGCTCGAGGAGGCGCTGCCGGCGGCGCTCGAGATGCTTCGGCCCGGCGGTCGGCTCGCAGTGATCTCGTTCCACTCCCTCGAGGACCGGATCGTCAAGCAGTTCATGCGGGAGCGGGAGCGCGGCTGCACGTGCCCGCCCGACTTCCCGGTCTGCGTCTGCGGCCACGAGCCGGAGCTCCGCGCCGTGCAGCGGCGCCCGGTCCGGCCCGGCGAGGCCGAGGTCTCGCGGAACCCGCGCTCCGCGTCGGCACGCCTGCGCGCGGCGGTGAAGACGGGGGCGCCCGAGTAGTGGCGGCTGCCGACTGGTTCGCCGAGGCGGCGCTTCCGGAGCCCGCACCCGCGCCGCGGCGGCGGCGGGACCCGAAGGCCGCGCCCGCGGCGCAGCCGCGCCGGCGCCAGGCCACGCGCCCGCGCGTCCGCGGCCACATCGCGTGGATGGTCGCGTTCGCCATCCTGCTCGTCGGCGTCGTCGCCGTGAACGTCGCCGTCCTACGGGCGAACGTCTCGATGCACAAGCTCGACCAGGAGCGCGCGCAGCTGCAGGCCCAGAACCAGGCGCTGGCCTCGGAGCTCTCGGCCGCCGCGTCGGCGCCTCGGATCGAGGCTGCGGCGAACCGGCTCGGGCTCGTCCAGGCGCAGTCGGCGGACACGTCGTACCTGGACCTCGCCCGCCCGTGACGAAGATCGTCAACTCGCGGCTGCGGCTGCTCCTGCTCTGCATCCTGCTCGTCTTCTGCGCGCTGCTCGCACGCGCCGCGTGGATCCAGACCGTGCGTGCCTCGTCGCTGGCGGCGAAGGCGCAGCTGCAGACGAAGGCCGTGGTGACGCTCCCCGCCGGCCGCGGCACGATCTTCGACCGGCTCGGGACGCCGCTCGCGCTCGGCGAGCAGGCGACGACGGTGGTCGCCGACCCGATGCAGATCGCCAACCCGAAGCACGTCGCCCAGGTCGCGGCGAAGACGCTCGGGCTGAAGGTGAAGGACCTGCTGCCGCTGCTCTCCGACCGCTCGCGCGGCTTCGTCTACGTCGAGCGGAAGGCTCCGCCGCTGAAGGCGACGGCGCTCGCGGCGAGGAAGCTCGTCGGACTCGACTTCTATCCCGAGGAGCGGCGCGTCTACCCGCAGGGGACGGTCGCCGCGCCGGTCCTCGGCTACGCCGGCATCGACAACCAGGGCCTCGCGGGCCTCGAGCTCTCGCTCGACAAGCAGCTCTCGGGACACCAGGGGCAGGAGACGGTCGTCCGGGACGCGCTCGGCCAGGTCGTGAGCACCGTGAACGAGCACCCCGCCGACAACGGCCACGACGTCTTCCTCACGCTCGACCACACGATCCAGGCGAACGCGGAGCAGATCCTGCGCGACACCGTCCACAAGTGGCACGCGAAGGACGCGACGGCGATCGTCCTCGACCCGCACACGGGCGCCGTCCTCGCGATGGCGCAGGAGCCCGGCTACGACGCGAACAGCTACCCGAAGGCGCTCGCGAAGGGCCTGGACACGAACCACGCCGTCACGGACGTCTTCGAGCCGGGGTCGGTGTTCAAGGTCGTGACGATCGGCGGCGCGCTCTCCGAGCACAAGGTGACGCCGCGCACCGCGTTCACGCTGCCGTACTCGATCCACGTCGCCGACCGCACCGTCCACGACGCCGAGCCGAGGCCGACGGAGCGGATGACGGTGGCGCAGATCCTCCAGCGCTCCTCGAACGTCGGCACGATCACGATCGCGGAGAAGTACCTCGGCGAGACGGGCCTGAAGAAGTGGATGGCCCAGTTCGGCTTCGGCCGCCAGACCGGCATCGACTACCCGGGCGAGAGCCCCGGGATCCTGCCGTCGTACTGGTCCGGCTCGACGATCGGGAACGTGCCGATCGGGCAGGGCGTCTCGGTCACGGCGATCCAGCTCGCGTCGGTGTACGCGGCGATCGCGAACGGCGGTACCTGGGTGCAGCCGCACCTCGTCGACCACGTCCTCGGCGTCCAGCCGACCGCGCCGCGGACGCGCCGCATCCTCGACCCGGCGGTCGACCGCCAGCTCCTGACGATGCTCAAGGGCGTCGTCTCCGACCAGGGCACGGCGCAGCTGGCGGCCATCCCCGGCTACAGCGTCGCCGGGAAGACCGGCACCGCGCAGAAGCCGATCGGCGGCAAGTACGTGCTCGGGAAGTACGTCGCGACGTTCGTCGGGATGGTGCCCGCGAAAAGCCCGCGGCTCGTCGTCCTCGTCAGCGTCGACGAGCCGCACGGCGCGATCTTCGGCGGGCTCGTCGCCGCTCCGGCGTTCGCCCAGATCGCCTCGTTCGACATGCAGTACCTGGAGGTCCCGCCGGACCTCCCGCTGCACTAGCCCGGGAGCTCGGTGAAGCCCGGCGCGCTGTAGCCGTGGCCGGGGATCGCTCCGACCACGAGCACCTTGGCGGGCTGGTCGTGGGTCGTCAGCTGCCGCAGCTGAGCCGGACCGACCCGCACCATGACGCCGGGGTCGAGCGGGATCTCCTCGTCGTCGACGTGGAGGCAGGCGCGGCCTTCGAGGCCGAAGTAGACCTCCTCCTGCCCGTCGTTGGCGGTCTCCGCCGACTCGCCGGTCATGCCGTGATGGGCGTGCTCCGGGCCGGCCCATCCCGGCTGGAGGTCGAACACCTGCATGCCGAACGCGCTCACGCCGAGCGACGCCCGGGCGTGGATGAACGCACCGCCGAAGCTCCGCGGCATCTCGTCGACGCGCATCACCGTCACATCGGCCATCTGGGGCTCCTTTCCCGTAGGCGCAGCCTGCCGCCGGGGTCCTAACGGCTCGCGGCCCGTCTCGCAAGCCGGTTCCCAGGAGCGTCACGAGGCGCTGCGCAGTTGCGAGCGGAGCACGCCGAGGGCGACGAGGCCGACGCCCCCGCAGAAGCCGATCCCGGCGGTGCGGATCGAGCTGTAGTGGATCGCGATCCCGGCGGCGATCACCGGTGTCGAGAGGCCGAGGTAGCAGGTGACGAAGAAGCTCGACGCGGTCTCGCCGCGGCGCTCGGCGGGCGCGCGCTCCGCGATCGCCGCGAGGCCGGCGCTGATGATCACGCCCTGGCCGAGCCCGGTGAAGACCGCGCTCGCGAACAGCGCGGCCAGCGAGTCGGCGGCGAGCGACACTGCCAGCAGCGCGACCCCCACGACCAGGAAGACGCAGCCGGCTGCGAGCGGGTTCGGGACGCGCACGACCACGGCCTGGCCGACGAGCGACATCATGAAGAGCAGGAAGACGAGCAGGCCCGTCAGCGCTGGGCTGTGGTGGTTCAGGCCGAGGCTGAGGAACTCCGGCGCGACCGAGCTGAAGACGCCGGAGACGGCGAACGCGGCGACTCCGGCGAGCGCTGCGCGGACGAACGTCGCGCGCACCTCGTCCGGGATCCCGAGCCGCTGGAGCCGGAGGCGCATCTCGCCGCGGGATACCGTCTCCGGGACGAGCAGCAGCCCGGCAGTCGCGGCGGCGACGAGCCCGAGGTCGACCGCGTAGGGCGTCCGCAGCGGGTGCGGTGCCCACTGCGCGAGCAATCCGGAGAGAAGCGAGCCGCTGCCGAGCCCGCCGAGGTTGGCGACGACGGCGACGAAGCTCGCGAGCCGGCGGCGCCCGCGCGGTGCGAGGTCGATCACGTACGCCGTCGCCGTGCCGGTGAAGACGCCGGCCGAGAAGCCGGAGACGACGCGGCCGACGTAGATCGGCACGAGCGACTGCGCGAGCAGGAAGAGGAGCGCGCTGCCGGCGGAGAGTGCGAGCCCGAAGAGCAGGAGCGGCTTGCGCCCGAGCTGGTCGGAGAGGTTGCCGAAGAGGATCAGCCCGGCGACGACGCCGAAGGCGTAGATCCCGAAGATCACCGTGACGAGCAGCGAGCCGAAGCCGTAGCGTTGCGCGTAGAGCGGGTAGAGCGGCGTCGGCAGCGTCGTGCCGACCATCGCGACCCAGAACGCGAGGACGGCGAGCACGAAGCCGACGGCCGACTTCGATCCCCCGTCGCCGTCCACGAGTACATTCTGGCCGATGGACCTGGAGCGGCTCGCCGGTGCCCTCGACCCGGTGGACGTGCACGCGCGGCGGGCGGTCGAGGTGCTCGACCTCGCGTACGACGCGCGCCACGTGCAGCCGGGGGCGCTCTTCTTCTGCGTCCCTGGCGAGAGGCACGACGGCCACGAGTTCGCGCACCAGGCCGTCTCGAACGGCGCCGTGGCGCTCGTCGTCGAGCGCGTCCTCGACGTGGGCGTGCCGCAGGTCGTCGTCCGCGACGCGCGCGCGGCGATGGCACCCGCCGCCGACCTCTTCTTCGGGCACCCGACCGAGGAGCTCGAGGTGCTCGGCGTCACGGGGACGAGCGGCAAGACGACGACGTCGTTCCTCCTCTTCGCGATCCTCGCGGCGGCCGGGCGGCGGCCGGGGCTGATGGGGACGGTCGAGGCGCGCGTGGGCGGCGAGCGGCGCGGGGTGGAGCGGACGACGCCGGAGGCGATCGACCTGCAGCGGCTCTTCCGCGAGATGCTCGACGCGGGCGACCGCTCCTGCGCGATCGAGGCCTCGTCGCACGCGTCGGAGCTGCACCGGCTCGACCGCGTGCGCTTCCGGACGCTCGTCTTCACGAACCTCTCCCAGGACCACCTCGACTTCCACGGCGACATGGAGTCGTACTTCCAGGCGAAGCG
>JAFAIV010000230.1 GCA_019236545.1 Actinomycetota bacterium
CTCGCGCGGAAGGGGATCGAGAACGAGGCAGGCCGTATCGGCCGCCCGCGCTTCCTCACGACCGGCGACCCCGAGGCCTTCCGCGAGATGGGGCGCCGCTTCCTCCAGTTCCCGATCGCCGACGTCGACCGGGTCAGCGTCGCGACGCTCGAGGCGGCCGCGTGAGCCGCGGCGACGGGCGGCGGCCCGACCAGCTCCGCCCGCTGACGATCGAGCCGGACTACCTCGAGAACCCCCACGGCTCGGCGCTGATCACGCAGGGCAAGACGATCGTCCTCTGCACGGCGATGATCCAGGAGGACATCCCGCGCTGGCTCCGCAACAGCGGGCGCGGCTGGATGACCGCCGAGTACTCGCTCCTGCCCGCCTCGACCGGCGACCGCGTCGAGCGCGAGGCGGCGCGCGGGAAGCAGCAGGGCCGCACCGTCGAGATCCAGCGGCTGATCGGCCGCGCGATCCGCGGCGTCGTCGACTTCCAGGCGCTCGGCGAGCGGACGATGTGGCTCGACTGCGACGTCCTCCAGGCCGACGGCGGTACGCGCTGCGCGGCGATCTGCGGCGCGTACGTCGCGGGCATGCGCGCGCTCGCGCGCTTCGGGCTCTCGCGCGCGTTCCGGGACTCGGTCGCGGCGGTGTCGGTCGGCGTCGTCGGCGGCACGCCGATGCTCGACCTGAACTACGAGGAGGACTCGAGCGCGGACACGGACATGAACGTCGTCATGACGGGCGACGGCAGGCTGATCGAGGTGCAGGCGACCGCGGAGCGTGACCCGTTCGCGCGCGAGACGCTCGACGAGCTCCTGGAGCTCGCCGCGGCGGGCATCGCCGAGATCGGGTCGCGGCAGGCCGAGGCGGTCGCCCGTGACCTTCCCTAGGCGCGCGATCCTCTGCTCCCGCAACGCGCACAAGGCGCGCGAGCTGGAGGCGCTGCTGCCCGGCTGGGAGATCGCGCCGCTCGACCGGGACGACTACCCGGACGAGACCGGCGCGACGTACGTCGAGAACGCCCGGATCAAGGCCGAGTTCGGGCACGCCGCCGCGCCGGGAGAGTGGATCCTCGCCGAGGACTCCGGCATCGAGGTGGACGCGCTCGGCGGCCGGCCCGGCGTCCAGTCCGCGCGCTACGCGCCCGAGGGCGCGCACGCGATCGCGAAGCTCCTCGGCGAGCTCGGCGACACCGAGGACCGCTGCGCCTGCTACGTGTCGGAGCTCGTCGCGCTCTTGCCGGACGGGGAAGAGGTGCGCGGCACCGGGATCCTCGAGGGGCGGATCTCCCACGAGCCCCGAGGCAGCGGCGGCTTCGGCTACGACCCGGTCTTCGTCCCGGACGGCGAGGAGCGGACGGTCGCCGAGCTCGGCGACGAGTGGAAGGCGCGCAACTCCCACCGCGCCCGCGCCGCGCGCGCGCTCCTGGCCGCGCTCGCGGGCGCGCTCCTGCTCGCGGGTTGCGGCGGCGGCCATCCGAACGGCCAGCGCCAGCTCTCCGCGTTCTTCAAGGACACGCGGCTCGGCCGCCGCTGGGCGCCGCGCTTCCCGCACAAGCCGGGCAGCCGGCCCTGCGTCGCCTACGACGACACGGTGTCGCAGCTCGTGCCGGCGACCTGCTCCACCGACGTCGCCGTCCAGCAGCAGGGGCGTGTGCTCGCCACCTTCACGGTCTCGTGGAACCACGGCAATCGCGTCCGCGCCTGGTTCGTCTTCCTCCACGACGACGGCACGGTCGAGTCCGTCACACGGGAGGGAGAGGTGCCCGCCGCCTCGACCACCACCAGTTGATCTCGCCGCCGAAGACGATCACGTTCGCCATCACGTAGAGCCAGATCAGGAGGATCGCCGGGCCGCCGAGGATGCGCAGCGTCACGTTCACGTCGGCGAAGCGGACGAAGATCGGCAGCACCTGGAACGACGCCTCGAGCACGATCGCCGCGAACGCCGCGCCCGGGAGCGCCTCCCGCGTCGTCACCTTCGTGTTCGGCAGCAGCCGGTAGATCGCGAGCAGGAAGAGGAAGAGCCCGAGGAGCGACGCGCCGATCGAGGCGGCGTACGCGAGGCCGGCGTTGCGCGCCATCGCCGGCACGTAACGCTTGAGGACGTCGACGCCGAACGACCCGACGACGAGGCTGACGAACAGCGTCACGAGCAGCCCGCCGGTCATCGACGCGGCAACGCCCTTCCCCTGCAGGAACTTCCGGTTCGGCCGGTCGTAGACGATGTTGAGCGCCGACTCGAGCGCGCTGAAGAGCGAGAGCGACGACCAGAGGAGGCCGACGCCGCCGACGATCCCGAGCGTGGTGGCGTTCGCCTGAACCGTGTGGACGAGCCGCAGGATGCTCCCGAGTGAGCTGCCCGGGAACGCCCGCTTGAGCTCGCCGACAAAGAAGTCCGACGCGTCGGCGCGATGCGAGAGGCCGATCAGCGAGAGCGCGATGAAGACGAGCGGGACGAACGAGAGAAGCGCGAAGTAGGCGACCATCGCGGCCAGGTGCGTGCCGCGGTCGGCGAAGAACTTCTCGATCACGACGCGTCGCCGGAGGCGCATGAGGGCCAGTGTGAAGGTTGCTAGTGTCGGCGCCGGATGGACGCCGCCCAGGCACTCGCCGACCTGACCGAGATCTCGTCCCAGATCGAGGCCGCCGTGCTCTTCGCGGAGGACGGGTCGGTGCAGGGCTCGACCCTCTCCGACGAGGCCGTCTCGGCCGAGCTGGCGAAGGGCGCGCTCGAGCTCCTCTCGGGCGCGGGGTCGTTCCGCAGCGAGGGCGGCGCCGCCGTGACCCAGCTCGAGGCGTCCGGCCCGGACGGCAGCGTCTTCGTCGTCCGCTCGATGGCCGGCGGCATCGTCGCGGTCACCGGCCCGCAGCCGACGGTCGGGCTCGTCTTCTACGACCTGAAGAGCGCGCTCCGCAGCGCGGCCGCGGAGGAGCAGCCGAAGCCGCGGCGGCGCCGCAAGACCGAGGAGAGCGGCGATGCGGCGTAAGTGGCTCGCCCTGCTCGGCTTCGCCACCGGCGCGTTCGCGGGCACCTTCCTCTATCGCCGCTCGACCGGCTCGCGCCGCTCGCGGCTCGACGTCTACTTCGACGACGGGTCGATGGTCTCGTTCGGCGAGGGCTCGCCGGAGTCCGACCGGCTGCTGCCCGTCGCGCGCCGCCTGGTCGCGTCCGTCAGACGGTGACCGACGACGAGCTCCGCGAGGCGCTCGTCGCCGCGGCGTACCTGGAGGGCGACTTCGTCCTCCGCTCGGGCAAGCGCTCGCGCTACTACCTCGACAAGTACCGCTTCGAGACGCGGCCCGACCTGCTCGGCCCGATCGGCGAGCGCATCTCCGCGATCCAGCGGGAGCACTGCCCGGACGCCGCCCGGCTCGCCGGCCCAGAGCTCGGCGCGGTCGCGCTCGCGGCCGCCACGTCGCTCGCCGGCGGCCTCCCATTCCTCCTCGTCCGCAAGGCGGCGAAGGAGTACGGGACGACGAAACGGATCGAGGGAGTCTTCGAGCCGGGCGAGAAGATCTGCCTCGTCGAGGACGTCGTCACGTCCGGCGGAGCGCTCCTGGAGTCCGTCGCGGCGCTCCGCGAGGCGGGCCTCGTCGTGGACACCGCGGTGTGCGTCGTCGACCGCGAAGAGGGCGGCGCGGACGCTCTCGCGCGCCACGCCGTGCGCCTCCGGCCCGTCTTCAAGGCAGGAGAGCTCCTCAGCGGCCCGAAAAGCCCCGCAAAACCGCATGGTTGAGCGCATCCGACGCCCCTGCTAGGGTCGTTTCGGCTCTGCAAACCGACCAACAGGAGGAGAGAGTGACGAAGCAGGAGTTCGTGTCGGAGGTCGCCCGCCGGGCCCAGCTGGCAAACCGCGACGCCGCCAAGGCGGTCGACGCTGTCCTGGAGACGATCACGGACACGCTCAAGCGTGGCGGGGACGTGACGTTTACCGGTTTCGGCAAGTTCTCGACGCAGCATCGCGCTGCCCGCACCGGGGTGAACCCGCGCAATCCCGGCGAGAAGGTGCACATCCCCGCGGCGCGCGTCCCGAAGTTCTCGGCCGGCTCGGGTCTGAAGTCGGCCGTCAAGCAGTAACCGAAGCCAACGTCTCCTCCGAGGATCGAGGGGCCGCCGTGAGGCGGCCCCTCTAGTCTGCGGGCGTGCATTTCGCGGATCGGCTCGTCGAGGCGGTGGAGCGGAGCGGGAGCTCGCTCTGCGTCGGGCTCGATCCCGACCCGGCGCTGATGCCGCGGGGGGTGGAGGTGGTCGAGTTCTGTCGCGGGATCGTCGACGCGGTCGCCGGCCTTGCGGCCGCGGTGAAGCCACAGGCGGCGTTCTTCGAGGCGCTCGGGCCGGACGGCTGGGCGGCGCTCGCGGAGGTGTGCGCGTACGCGCGCGAGGCCGGGCTGCTCGTGATCGCGGACGGCAAGCGCGGCGACATCGGCTCGACCGCGACCGCCTACGCGGCGGCGTTCGCGCCGATCGCCGACGCGGTCACGGTCAACGCGTACCTGGGCCGCGACTCGCTCGAGCCGTTCCTCGCGCGCGACGGCCTCGGCGTCTTCTGCCTCGTCAAGACCTCGAACCCGGGCAGCGGCGACCTCCAGGACGTCGCGCTCGCCGACGGGACGCTGCTCTGGCAGCACGTCGCCGCGCTCGTGCGCGAGTGGGGAGACGACCTCGTCGGCGAGAGCGGCCTCTCCCGCCTCGGCGCGGTCGTCGGAGCGACGTACCCGCGCGAGGTCGCGCACGCGCGTGAGCTCATGCCCCGGTCCGTCTTCCTGCTCCCCGGCGTCGGCGCCCAGGGCGGCCGGCCCGAGGAGCTGCGCGCCGCGTTCGCGCCCGGCCCCGCCGGCGCGCTCGTCTCGGCGTCTCGCTCCGTCATCTACGCCTACCGCGAGCGCGGCGGCGACTGGCGGCAGGCCGCCGCGGAGGAGGCGGCGCGGCTCGCGGGCGAGGTCCGCGCGGTCGCCGTCGCGTGAGCGAGCGCACCGCCGCTCGCGTCGCCGCTCCCGTCGCCTTCCTCGCAGGCGTCACGATCGCCGTGCTCCTGATCCGCGACGGCCTCCGCCACCACGACGCGCCGCCCGCCCCCGCGGCCACCGTGACCACGACGGCGGCAGCCCCGCACCACGCGGCGAAGAAGAAGCCGCACCACAAGCCGCAGCCGTCCGGCGCGGCCTACGTCACGGTCCAGTCCGGCGACACCTTCTACGCGATCGCCACGCGGGCCGGGATCTCGCTCGACCAGCTGAAGGCGCTCAACCCCGGCGTGAGCCCGTACTCGATCCACGTCGGCGAGCGCATACGCGTCAAGTAACCTCCGCGACGAGGCGCTGCCGAGTTGATCGTCACCGTCACCCTCAACGCCGCGGTCGACAGGACGTTGACCGTCCCGAACTTCCAGCTCGGTCACCGCCACCGCGCCAGCCAGTCGTTGACGGGCGCGGGCGGCAAGGGGATCAACGTCGCGCGTGCGCTCAAGCGGCTCGAGACGCCCGTCGTCGCGAGCGGCCTCGCCGGCGGCAGCGCGGGCGACCGGATCGTCGAGGAGCTCGGGACGGAGGGGATCCTCAACGACTTCGTCCGCATCGCCGACGAGTCGCGCACCTCGATCGCGGTCGTCGACCCGACCGGCGGCTCGCTCACGGAGATCTACGAGTGGGGACCGGCGATCCGGCCCGAGGAGCTCGAGACGCTGCTCGACAAGCTCCACTACCACTCGCGCGTCGCGTCCTTCGTCGTCTTCTGCGGCTCGCTGCCGCGCGACGTCGAGAACGACTTCTACGCCGAGGCGATCCGCGATCTCAACCG
>JAFAIV010000241.1 GCA_019236545.1 Actinomycetota bacterium
AGCTGCAGCTTCTCGCCGGACGACGTCTCGATCGTGATGCCCCCGTCGTCGTCGCCGTCCGAGATCTCGATCTTGTGGCCGGCCCGGGACGTCCACGTGCGCTTCTTGACCTCGCCGTCGGAGACCGCGTCGGACGCGTCCTTCGGCTTGTCCTGGCCGTTGTAGAGCGACCCGATCACGAGCGGCCGGCGCAGGTCGCCGTGCGCGAACGCGACGACCACCTCGTCGTCGACCTCCGGGATCATGAGCAGGCCGCGGTCGGAGCCGGCGCCGACGTAGGCGACGCGCGCCCAATCGGTCGTGTAGTCCTCGGAGAGCGCCGGCAGCTTGACCTTCACGCGCCCCTGGTTCTCCTCGTCGCCGACGTCTGTGACGAGGCCGATGACGACGCCGGGGAGCGACGCGAGCGCGGCGGGGCCGTCGTTCGTCGCCCCGGCGGAGGTGAGGCCGAGCAGCGAGCGCTCCTGGCGGCCGCTGATCACGAACTCGGTCGTGTAGCCGGTGTCGTCGAAGACGTGGCGCGTGCCGCTGAGGACGTAGTCGCCGTCGAAGGTCGCATTCACGCCGCTGATGCTCACGGCCTCGCCCGCGCGCAGCGACGGGCTGCCCGTGGCGACGCCCTCGGCCTCGATCGCCGCGGAGCCGATCCGCTCGGCGATCGCGTCGGCGGCGACCTGCGCCTCGTCGGCGGTCGCGTGCGGCTCCGCGACGGCGACGTACGTTCCGGCGGAGACGGTCCCGGCGAGGCTCGACGGCGTCAGCGTGAGCGCTGCGCTCTTCGTCGCGGCCTGCGCGGTCGCGGTGACGGCCTGCTTCTGCGCCGCGTCCCACCCGCGCGCCTCGACGCTCGTCACCTGCTCCGCCGCCGTGATCCGCGGCCGGAACGAGATCAGGTTCGCGCCGAGGACGAGCTGGCGGTCGCCGAGGTTGTCGTAGCTCCCCTCTCCGGGCGCGTCGGACGACTCGGTCGGCGCCTTGAACTGGAGCTGCCCGTCCTCCATCGCGAGGTCGTAGCCGACCGCCCGCGCCCGCGCGCGCAGGAACTCCCAGTCGGTCATCCCCGCCTGGACGATGTACGGGTGGACGACGCCGGTGTCGTCGACGGTGCCGGTGCTGACGCCGGCCTCGCGCGCGATCTCGCTCACGATGTCGGCGTCCGACTTCTCGAGCCAGCCCTTCACCTTGCGCCCGTGATGGAGGCGGTGCGACTTCTCGTAGCCGCGCGCGACGAGCACCGAGCCGAGCACGTCGTACTCGCCCTCGAGCGCGGTGATCTCGCCGGTGAGGACATCGACGGAGCCGTCGTCGTTGCGGGCGGTGACGGTGATCTCGCTTCCGATCTCGAGCCCGCTGCTGCCGAGCCCGCTCCCGTCGGGGTCGAGGAACGCGAGCTCGAACATCGCCGGGAACTGCAGGTTGTCGTCGACGACGATTCGGACGATCCGCGACTGCCAGTCGTCCGAGAGGGTCGAGCCGCTCAGCTCGACCTCGGGGCTGTAGGGCTTCGTCACGACAGCGCCTCCACGTCGCCGCGCGGCGGCACGATCAGCGAGGTGCCGACCGGCACGCGGAACGGGTCGTCGATGCCGTTGAGCGCCGCGAGCCCGCGCCAGAGCGAGGCGCGCCCGTACTCGCGGTACGCGATCGCGGCGAGACTCGCGTCCTCGGTGACGAGCGCGCTGCGGTTGCCGACCGGGCCGCCCGAGGTCGGGTTCTGCCGGCCGCGCGGGTCCGGAACCTCCTTCAACGTCACGTCCGCCGTCGCACGGAGCGGCGTCCCGTCGCCGTCGAAGAGCTGATACGTGACCGTGACGCTCTGCAGGTACGCCTTGAAGAACTGGTTGCGGCCCCAGGTGAAGTTGAGGAGCGGCGGGCGCGGCGCCTCGCGGTCGAGCGACGACTCCGTCGGGTTCGTCCACGAGAGCAGGAGGTCGAGGTCGCCGGCGATCGCGGAGCCGGTCGCCCACGCGTCGAAGAGCAGCGACATCGAGAGCGTGCGCGGCTCGGTGCCCATGAACTGCGCTGCCGGCGCCTCCTCGGCCGACTGCTTCGGCGTCTGCTCCCACTTCGCGGCCTTCGAGATCCTGTACTCGGTCGGGTTGAAGGCGCAGGTGATCGAGCCGGAGCCCTCGGCCTCGCGGATCACGGCCTTCTGCAGGCCGCCGCCGCTGCCGCCGACGCCGGTCGTGCTGCCGACGGTCATCTCGCTCAGCGCGCCGCTCATCTACATGAACCCCTGGTGCGCGAACTCGAGCGTCTCCTTGGCGACGCCCGAGCCGTCGGAGGCGAAGCTCGGGCCGGTCCAGCGGATCGGGATGGCGCCGTGGAGCGACCAGCGCGCGACCGGCGAGCCGCCGGCGGTGAACGCCGTGATGCCGACGGTGCGCAGCACCTGTGTCCGCCCCTGGCCGCGGCCGATGCGCGAGAACCATGCGGCGAGGCTCTCGCCGCCGGCGGAGGTCCCGTCGAGCGGCCGCGAGAGCTTGACGTTCGCGTGCTTGAGGCGCCCGGGGAGGCGCTGGATGTAGCCGTTGACGCCGCCCTCCATGACCTCCTTCATCTCGTACTCGGCGTTCAGCCCCTCGCAGGCGGTGAACGAGCCGAGGGGGACGCCGTCGACGACGACCTCGAAACGGTAGGGAGCGGCCGGCTCCTGGCCGGTGAGGACGCCGGCGACGCTCATCTGCGCACGTCCGTGAGGAGCGCGGCGCGCTCGCGGTCGACGAGGAGCTCGCGGCGGAGGCGCGTGCGGATCGGGCCGTAGATGCGTGCGGCGAGCCTCTCGAGGTCGTCCGGCTCGAGCGAGTCGAGGAGGGCGACGCCTGACCGGGAGGGAGCGGTCGCGGTGACCTGCTGCGGCGGCGCGTCGAGGGCGCGTCGCTGGACGCCGGCGAGCTGCGGGGCGACCCACGTCCGCTCGACGGCGAGCGCGTCCTGCTCGAGGAGCAGGCCGTACGGCGAGTCCTCCGGCGGGAGCTCGTCGCCGAGCCGCTTCTGCTGCGCGACATGGACGAGCTCGTGCGCGAGCAGCGCCTTCACGCGCGGGTCGGCGAGCGAGCCGTGCTCGGCCGGAAGGTGGATGACGCCGCCGACCGTGTACGCGTGCGCGCCGAGGGCGCGCGCGACGTGCGTGACCTCGGCCCCGCGCTGGACCGGGACCTCCCCGAGCTCGACGCCGGTGACCGCCTCGACCGTGCGCCGCACGTCGTCCGGCACGCGCTCGAGCCGCCGCCGCGGGTGCGTCCGCACGAGCGACCGCTCCTCGACCTCCGCCCCCTCCGGACTTAGTAACAGACTGTTACTTGCGACTTCGGGCTCCTGCGGCGCCGGCCGCGGGGGCGGGATCGGGAGCGGAGCGCCCAATCCAACTCGTCTCACGACCCGGCGCCCCGGCTCCGGCTGAGCTTGTAACAGACTGTTACTTGCGGGCTCGGGGGGCGGTGGCGGCGGTTCGGCGATGCGGGCATCCCAGGTCGGGACGACGCCCGCAGGGAGGTCGAGGGCCGTCAAGGGCGGAGCGTCCTCGTCCGGGCGGACCGGGCCGACGGAGGCGATCCGGCGCGGGGACACGGTCGGCAGGCTGCGAGAGCGGCCTGCGGCGCGCGGCTTCGCCGCGCCCGCAGCGGCCTTCGCCCGCGACTTGCGCGGGGCCTTCCCGCTCAGCGCCACGACGCGCCCCGCCGGGGGCGGTGGCGCGTCGACCTCCACCCTCCCCGCGCTCGCCAGCCACGCGTCGCGCGCGAGCAGGTCGCGGGCGAGCGCGCCCGCCCCACCCACGAGCGCAGACGCCCCCACGGTCGGGAGGAGCGGCGCCGCCGCACGCCACACCGCCGTCGCCGGGGGCTCCGGCTCCGGCGGCCGAGGCTGCCAGCGGACCTTCGGCACGAAGCCCACGCGGAGCTCCTAGCCGTTCGCCAGCCGGACGAGGCCGATGATCTCCTCCACGAACCGCTCCCGGAGCGGATGCTCGAGGTCGAGGATCTCGTCGACCGACCAGTGCATGTGGAAGCCCACGAACGCGACCTCCTCGAGCAGCCGGTCGGCGTCGCGGGTCACGATTCCCCCAGGCCGTCACCCGCCACGTCGACCTCGAACTCGTGCTCGCAGTGCGGGCACGTCACGACCGCGCGGGTGTGGCCGTCCTGGTTGATCCGGCGGTACAGGTCCTGCAGGAACGCGAGGTCGGAGGCGAACAGGCGCTCGATCACGCCCGGGTTCACCTCCGACAGCGTCCCCAGCTCGGTGACGACCCGCGAGAGGAGGAGCACCGTGAGGTAGCTCTCGTTCTCGCGGACGCGCGGGTCGCGCAGCGGCAGGATCTCGTCCCTCGCCGTCGCCAGCCGCATGACGCCCCGCTTGTGCAGGGTGCCCGCGTCGTCGACATAGCCGCGCGGGAGCTCGAAGGCGAACTCCGTGCGCAGGACGTCGTCCAGGCTCCGCTGCGCGACCTGAGCCGCGCTCGGTGCAGGCTTCCGCCGGGTTGCGGCGGCGGTGCTCATGCGGGCGCGATCCCCTCGTGGGTGATCGTGCACTCCTCGAGCAGGATCTCGCTCCCGCCCGCCTGCAGCGACCCGATGCTGACCTTCGACGGCCAGGCGTTCAGGAAGTTGAAGCGCCCGACCTCGGTGCCGGCGCCCATCTTCGTGTAGTCGAAGAGGACGATCGACCCGTTCTTGCGCGCGCCGTCGATGTCGCCCTCCTGGACCTTCTTCATCCAGTCCCAGAGCGCCTTGGAGTTCGTCCGGCCACGCTTCAGCTGCAGGTCGCCGTACTTGCGAGCGCCGGGGAGCTTCTTCATGACGGGCAGGCCGCCCTTCTTGTTCTCCCGGTGCTCGATCGTCGTGATCTCGGCGGAGATGCCGGACACCTCCTTGAACTGGGCGATGTCCACTCCGTCGATCTCGACGCTGAACGTGTAGCCGGCAAGTGCGTCTTCGCCGATCGGCATGTCTCGTTCTCACTCCCTTCCGGTTATTCGGAGACCTCGGCGCCACCCGAGTACTGGCTGATGCGGAACACGACGAACTCGGCCGGCTTGACCGGCGCGATGCCGATCTCGCAGGCGACGATCCCGGCATCCACCGCCTCGGGCGGGTTCGTCTCGGAGTCGCACTTGACGTAGAACGCCTCGTCGGGCGTGGCGCCGAACAGCGCGCCGTCGCGCCAGACGTTGAGCAGGAAGCCGCTGATCGTGCGGCGGATCCGCGCCCAGAGGTCCATGTCGTTGGGCTCGAAGACGACCCACTGCGTCCCGCCCAGGATCGACTCCTCGATGTAGTTGAAGAGCCGGCGCACGTTGATGTAGCGCCACGACGGGTCGCTCGAGAGGGTGCGCGCGCCCCAGACGCGGACGCCGCGGCCCGGGAACGCCCGGATGCAGTTGATCCCGTTCGGGTTCAGCAGGTCGTGCTCGGCCTTCGTGATGTTGGTCTCGAGCGTGATCGCGCCGCGGACGACCTCGTTCGCGGGCGCCTTGTGAACGCCGCGGGTCGCGTCGGAGCGGGCCCAGACGCCGGCCATGTGGCCGCTCGGCGGGACGAAGACGTTGTTGCCCGTCGCCGGATCGAAGACCTTGACCCACGGCCAGTAGAGCGCCGCGAACTTCGAGTCGTAGCCGGCCTTGTGGACGCGCCACTCGTTGATCTGCTGCGCGTTCATCCCGGGCGGCGCGTCGACGATCGCCATCCGGTCGCCCATCGACTCGCAGTGCGCGATCAGCGCGAGCTGGACGGCCTGGAGGCCCTCCATGTCGAGCATCCCCGCCTGGAACGCGGCCATCGCGTCCGGGACGGAGACCATCGTCACCTCGTCGACCTCCTCGAGGCCGCCGAAGCCGGTGCGGTCGGCCGAGTTGCCGACATAGTCCTCCGCGCTGATGTGGCTCGGCGCAGGCGCCGGCGGGACGGCGAGCGCCACCGTGCCGGTCGCGGGCTTCGCGTCGACGCCGGCCGGGAGGTCGAGCGTCTCGAGCCGGATCCTCGTCGACTGCGCGTTGACGACGGTGGCGATGTTCTTGTCGCCCTTGCCGGCGGTGAGGTCGTCGAACTCCTCCACGACCTTGCCGCCCTCGCTGACGGTGAGCTTCAGGGCGTCGCCGCCGCTCGGGGAGTCGCTGATCGACACCTCGAGCTGGCCTTCCTCGCCGTCCTCGAGCGCGACGACCTGGTAGGCGCCGAGGCTCGGCTGCGAGGCGGCCGGGAGCTCGGCGCGCGGCGGCTCGGCACCGCCGTTCTGGCCGATCCGGACGACGTAGGCGGCTCCGCCGCCGTTGTTGAGGTAGCCGTAGACGGCGTGGCCGAGGTACGACCCCGGCAGGAAGTCGCCGAACGTCTGCGTGAACTGGCTCCAGTTCGTGACGAGCGTCGGCGTGTTGAACGGGCCTTTCGACGCGAAGCCGACGAATGCCGCGACCGCCGTGCCGACCCCTTCGATCGGACGCGATCCAGCTTCGACTTCCTCGACGTAGACGCCCGGCGACAGGTACGTCGGCATGTGGCCTCCTAGAGAGGGACGGTTGCCAGCAGCCTCGCCCGCGCGCGCGGGCGCGGGAACGCGCGCCCGGGCCGGATCGAGGGAAGGAGGCGCTGCCCCTTCGGGCAGGTCACAGCCGGCCGAGCGCGTCGCGGTACACGGCCTCGGCCGAGCCCGGGTCCTCGCGCATCTTCGAGACGGCGTCGTCCACGAGCGCCTGCGCGCCGTCGGTGCGCGCGGCTGCCCGGAGCCGGCGCGCGTACTCCTCCCACTCCGTCTCCTCCGAGCCGAGCCTCGGCGCGCCCCGGTCGAGCTCCCGCGGCGGGCCGTCGTCCGGCCGCCTCGCGGGCGCGGGCTCCTCGCGCGCGTGCTCGCTCACGCGCCGGACGGCTTCACGCGCCCGGTGCTCTGCTGCACGACGTGCCACGCCTCGTGCGGCAGGTGCTGCTCCTGCCCCGGGCCGAGGTGGATGTCGCTGCCGCCCGTGAACGCGGCGGCCCCGAGCTGGCGAGGAGCCGCGCTGTTCTGGTGGACTCGCACGTCGCTCATCGACATCCCGGACAGGCTCTCGATCGCGTCCCGCTGCGGGACGGCCTTGCCGGGATCCTCGGGAACGCGTCCCATCTCGTCTCCTCTCGCTCAGACCAGCGCGTGGTAGGGGCCGAACTCGTGCTCGCTGACGATCCGGCCGAGCTTGCGGTACTCGCGGCGGACCGCGTGGATCGCGTCGCGCATCTCGATCGCGCTGCCGCGCGCCGAGGCGAGCGAGGCCGCGAGGAGCGCGCAGTTGCGGATGTTGCCGCCGCTCAGCTCGAACGCGGTCGCGCAGAAGTCGAGGTCGAGGTCGTCGCCGCGCGGCGCGACCTGGCCGAGGCAGCGGTCCCAGATCTGGCGGCGCGACTCCTCGTCGGGCTTCGGGAAGTCGACGACCGAGTCGAGGCGCCGTGCGAACGCCTCGTCGAGGTTCGCCTTGAGATTGCTCGCGAGAACGGCGACGCCGTCGTAGCCCTCCATGCGCTGCAGGAGGTAGGCAACCTCCACGTTCGCGTAGCGGTCGCGCGCGTCCGAGATCTCGCTGCGTTTGCCGAAGAGTGCGTCCGCCTCGTCGAAGAAGAGGACGCCGTTGACCGCTTCGGCCTCGGCGAAGACGCGGTCGAGGTTCTTCTCGGTCTCGCCGATGTACTTGCTGACGACGCCCGCGAGGTCGACGGCGTACAGGTCGAGCCCGAGGGCGCCGGCGACGACCTCCGCCGCGAGCGTCTTGCCGGTGCCGGACTCGCCGGCGAAGAGCGCCTTCGTGCCGCGGCCCTCCGAGCCGGTGTGGCGGATGCCCCACTCGTCGAGGACGCGGTCGCGCTGACGGACGAGCTCGACGAGCTCGACGAGCGCGCCGAGCGGCTCCGCCGGGAGGACGAGGTCGTCCCAGGTGGCGCGCGGCTCGATCCGGCGCGCGAGCTTGTCGAGGCCCGCGCCGTTGAGCGAGCGGGCGCCGGCACGGACGTCGGTCACGTCGACGGGGCGTCCCTCGACCCGGGCGCGCAGCCGCGCCGCGGCGCCGGCACGCTCGATCCCGTCCGGAGCGAGGCGGAAGACGGCTGCCGCGTCGGCGGCGTCCGCGCCGTCGAGCGCGTCGCGCCAGAGCCGCGCGCGGGCGCTCGCGGTCGCACGGGGGAGCTCGACGAGGTACGGCGCGTCGTTCGACCAGGTGGAGTCCCACGCCGCCGCGCCGTGGAGGACGACCGGCCTGGGCAGCCGCGCGAAGCGGCGGACCAGCGGCGCCTCGAGCGCCTCGGCCGGGCCCGCGACGACGCCTGCGCCGCGGAGACGGGCCTCGCGGTCGGCGAGCGCCGCGAGCGCGGACGGATCGTTGTCGCGCGACACGCGGTCGAGGTCGATCACCAGCGGCTCGACACCGGCGAGCCGTAGCGCCGCCGCTGCGACGGCGCGCGCCTCGGAGCCGCCGCGGTCGCGGAGATGGCAGAGGGCTGCGCCGGCCTGGATCGCGGCCGCGAGGGGCGCCGGGTCGACGAGCCGCGGCGCCTCCGGCTCCCGCAAGAAAGGAGCGAGCGCGGGGTCGGGCGCGTCGTGCCCGAGCAGGAACATGACCACGCGGTCCGGCGCCCGCAGCGGGCGCGCGAGGAACGGCGGCCGGGCGTCGTCGATCAGGAGCAGCCCGCCGTCCACGAGCGGCGACCCCCACCAGAGCCGCTCGCGCACGCGCGGATCGCGCGGGTCGGCGCCGGCGCTCGCGATCGCGGCGGCGACCGTCGCGCGCTCCGCGCCCTCCACATCCGGCGCGACGACGGCCCGGAGCAGGGCGACGTCGAGATCCTCGAGCGCGTAGACGGTCTGCAGCCGCTCCCAGCGGCCGTTCACGCGCGCCACCAGCGCCGCCTCCGCACCACCTCGAACGTGGGCTCCGGCTCCGGCTCGGGGGCAGGCGCGGCCGCGACCTCCGGCTCCGACGCGACCGGCTGGGCCCCCGCGGGCACGGGCGGCGCAGGCGGCGGCACGAACGGCTTCCGCCGCGTCCGCACGCGCAGCTCGAGCGGCTCGAGCACCGGCGGCCCCGCGTCGTGGACGCGCTGCGCGTCGAAGGGCGTGTCCACGACGAGGTCGAGCGCCGCGCGCATCTCCCCGCCGAGCGCGCTCCAGACGTCCGCCAGGGCGCGCTCCTTCCGCGGCGGGTGCGCGACGTGGACGAAGACGTGCTGCGGCTGGTCGGCGAGCGACGGCGCGAGCACCTCCTGGTCGAGCACCTCGGCCCGAAGGAAGCAGGCGAGGAGCGACGAGAGGAGCCGGTGCTCGTCCTCGGGCCGCTGCGTCCAGACGCTGACGAGGTACGAGAGCTTGTACCGGCGCGCGGGAGGCCGCCGG
>JAFAIV010000133.1 GCA_019236545.1 Actinomycetota bacterium
CCGACGTACTACGGCATGCTCGTCGCGGAGGTGAGCGCATGAGCCTCGACGACTTCGACCGCGTCCCGCTCCTCTTCGGGCCGTCGCCGCTGCAGCCGCTCCGCCGGCTGAGCGAGCACCTCGGCGGTGACGTGGAGATCTGGGCCAAGCGGGACGACTGCAACTCCGGCCTCGCCTTCGGCGGCAACAAGACGCGAAAGCTCGAGTACCTCGCCGCGGACGCGCTCGCGCAGGGCTGCGACACGCTCGTCTCGATCGGCGGCGTCCAGTCGAACCACACGCGCCAGGTCGCCGCGGTCGCCGCGCACCTCGGCCTGAAGTGCGTGCTCGTCCAGGAGCACTGGGTCGACTGGGTCGAGCCCGGCTACGAGACGGTCGGGAACATCCTGCTCTCGCGAATCATGGGTGCGGAGGTGCGGCTCGACCCGGGCCGGTTCGACATCGGTTTCCGGCCGAGCTGGGAGCAGGCGCTCGCCGACGTCGAGGCGCGTGGCGGGAAGCCGTACGCGATCCCGGCCGGCGCGTCCGACCATCCCCTCGGCGGGCTCGGCTTCGCGCGCTGGGCCGGGGAGGTGGCGGAGCAGGAGCGCGAGCTCGGCCTCTTCTTCGACGCAGTCGTCGTCTGCTCGGTCACCGGCTCGACGCAGGCCGGGATGATCGCCGGCTTCGCGCTGCAGGAGCACCCGCGGGCCGTCCTCGGCATCGACGGCTCCGCGACCGTCCAGCAGACGTGGGAGCAGGTCGCGCGGATCGCCCGCCGCACCGCCGAGGTGATCGGGCTCGGACGCGAGCTTCGCGACGACGAGATCGTCCTCCTCGACGAGTGGCACGCCGGCGTCTACGGCATCCCGGACGAGAAGACGATCGACGCGATCCGGCTCGGCGCACGGCTCGAGGGCATGCTCACCGACCCGGTGTACGAGGGGAAGTCGCTCGCTGCGCTGATCGACCTCGTCCGCGACGCCCGCATCGAGCCCGGCTCGCGCGTCCTCTACGCGCACCTCGGCGGCCAGCCCGCGCTGAACGCGTACGCGTCGGCGTTCGCATAGGAGGAAGCCCCGGGCGGCGCGGCGAAGAACGCGCCCATGCCGCCCCGCAAGCGGAAGACCACGCTGCGCCCCAAGCTGCCGAGCCGCGTCCGCAAGAAGAAGACGACGCGCTCGGCCGCGAAGGCGCACCCCGAGCTCTGGGGCCTCGCGGCGATCGCGCTCGGCCTCTTCCTCGCGAGCGTCATCTGGTTCGGCTGGAACGGCGGCTACGTCGGCCGCTGGCTCGCGAACGGGCTCGACGCGATCCTCGGCGCCGCGTCGTACGGGCTGCCGGTCGTCCTCGTCGTCCTCGGCGCGCTGACGGTGGGGAAGAGCGCGCTCGTCGACGTGCGGCCGTTCCGCACCGGCCTCGCCGTCCTCGCGTGCGGCTTGATGATCACGCTCGGCCGCGACCAGGGCGGCTACTTCGGCCAGCTGCTCGGGGGCGCGGTCGGGGTCGCCATAGGCGCGACCGGCTCGACGATCCTCGGCGTCCTGCTCCTACTCGTCGGCTCGCTGCTGCTCTCCGGCGCGTCGCTGGGCGCGATCCTCCGCCACTCCGGCCGCACCGTCCATCTCGCCGCGAGGCGCGCCCGCACGCGCCGCCCGCGCCCGGAGCCGGTCGTGGACGACTGGATCGAGCCGACGCCGGCCCCGAAGCCCGTCAAGTACGAGCCCGCTCCTCCGCCACCCGTCGACGCCGAGGAGGCGTTCCCGGACGTCGTCGAGGCGCTGCCGCCGTCCCCGATGGCCTCCGCCGAGCCGCCGCCGTTGCTGACGGCCGAACCACTTGCCGAAGATCCGCTGACCCTCTTCGACGAAGTCACGAGCGAGCACTCCACGTACAAGCTCCCCGACGCGTCCGTCCTGCGGCAGTCGCCCGAGCGCGCCGCCGACTCGGAGGAGAACGGCGCCCGGGTCGCCGAGCTCCTCGTGCAGACGCTCGCGCACTTCGGCGTCGAGGCGAACGTGATCGGCCAGATCTCCGGCCCGCGCGTCACGCGCTACGAGCTCCAGCTCGCGCCCGGGACGAAGGTGGCGAAGGTCGCCGCGCTGAAGGACGACCTCTCGTACGCGCTCGCGACGACCGAGATCCGGATCCTCGCGCCGATCCCGGGGAAGCAGGCCGTCGGCGTCGAGCTCCCGAATCTCTCGCCGAACCTCGTCACGCTCGGCGACATCTTCGAACCGCTGCCGCAGACGGCGAGCCCGCTGAGCGTCTGGCTCGGCAAGGACATCTCCGGCGCCGCGGTCTGGACCGACCTGGCGCGCATGCCGCACCTCCTGATCGCCGGCACGACCGGCTCGGGCAAGTCCGGCTGTATCAACGCCCTCCTGACGTCGGTGCTGCTGCGCGCGACGCCGGACGAGGCGCGGATGATCCTGATCGACCCGAAGCGGATCGAGCTCAACCACTACGAGTCCGTGCCGCACCTGCTGACGCCGGTCGTCTCGAGCCCGAAGTAGGCGAGCGCCGTCCTCGCCAACTGCGTCGCCGAGATGGAGCGCCGCTACGAGCGGCTCGCGACCGTCCGCGCGCGCAACCTCAACGAGGCGAATCGCGCCTTCCGGCAGCGCGGCGAGCCGACGCTCCCGTACGTCCTCGTCGTGATCGACGAGCTCGCCGACCTGATGATGATCGCGCCGCAGGCCGTGGAGGACGCCGTCATCCGGCTCGCGCAGAAGTCCCGGGCCGTCGGCATCCATCTCGTGCTCGCGACGCAGCGCCCGTCCGTGGACGTCATCACGGGGATGATCAAGGCGAACGTCCCGTCGCGGATCGCCTTCGCCGTCTCCTCACAGACGGACTCGCGCGTCATCCTCGACCAGGGCGGCGCCGAGAGCCTCCTCGGCCAGGGCGACATGCTCTTCAAGCCGCTCGGCACCTCGCGCCTGCAGCGCGTCCAGGGCGCGTACGTGAGCGAGGAGGAGATCGCGCTCGTCGTCGAGCAGACGCGCCAGCGCGAGCAGGAGCTCGACGAGAGCTACCTCGAGCTGCCCGAGGTCTTCGCGTCCGACGTCGGCGACGACGACGCGCACGGCGACTTCGAC
>JAFAIV010000358.1 GCA_019236545.1 Actinomycetota bacterium
CGCGACGAGGCCGGTGCGCACGGCGTGCTGGTGCAGCACGCGGCGCTGGCCGGTGAAGGAGTCACGGGTCGAGACGAGCAGCCCGAGGCCCGGCGCGGCGAGGGCGAGCCCCTGCACGAGCCGGAAGCCGAGGCGCGTCACCGCGACCGAGAGCGAGGAGATGCGGGTCGTGCTCGCGGAGTAGGCGCTGTTCGCGATCCGCAGCAGCAGCGCGGCGAACGCCTCGTCGTGCGCCGCCGCGAAGGCGACGTCCGACGCGCGCGAGACCGAGCTGCCGCAGAGCCGCGCCACCTCGAGCAGCGCATGCTGGTTCCCGAGCGGGATCGCTGTCGCCTGGGCGACGAGCTCGTCGCGAAGCTCCACTCCTGCGGCTTGCTCCATCCGGAGGTAGTCATCGGCAGACGAGCGCCGGGAATGTAGGGGGAACTTCGGGAATGCCCCCGGATGCCGATAACGGCAGTGCGGAATGAGCGTCCCCGAGCACCAGCTCTCCGCCGAGCAGGTTTCGGCAATCGTGGCCCCGAGCCGCGACGGCTCCGCCGACCCCGAACGTCGGCGGCGCGGCGGCCGCGTGCGGACGATCGACTTCACGCGCCCGACGAAGTTCCTCCAGGAGCAGCAGCGCAAGTTCTTCCGCGCCCACGAGACCGCTTGCCGGACGACGGCGACGCGCCTCTCGGCCGAGCTGCGGACGCCGGTCGAGATGGACGTGCTCGCGACCGACCAGATGGCGTGGTCGAGCGCGCTGACGGAGATCCCGCAGCCGTCCGTCCTCGCGATCGTCGAGGTGCACCCGATCGGCTCGCGCCTCCTGCTGACGGCGCAGTTCGACGCGCTCCTGCGCATGGTCGACCGCCTCGTCGGCGGCACCGGCAACTCCTCGACCGAGGAGCGGCCGCTCACCGAGATCGAGACCCACCTGACGAAGCGGATGTTCGACAGCATCCTCGAGCAGTTCACGCCGGTCTGGGAGGAGCTCCTCGGGCTCCGCCTGACCCTGCTCGAGCTCGAGACGAAGCCGACGAACGTCCAGATCGCGCCCCCGTCGGAGCCGACGCTCACGCTGACGATGGAGCTGCGGATGGACAACTCGTCCTCGACGCTCTCGATCGTCGTCCCGTACCGCTCGATCGAGCCCGTCGTCGACCGGCTCGACCGCTCCTTCGCCGACAGCCTGACCGGCACCAAGTCGCACGAGGAGGTGCGGCAGGTGCTCGCCGACGTCCCGGTCGAGGTGCGGGCCGAGGTGGGCTCCGTCGATCTCTCGCTCGGCCAGGTGCTCTCGCTCCAGCCCGGCCACGTCGTCTACCTGCGCGCTCCCGTGGACACCGGCGTCACGCTCTACGCGAACGACGTCGCCATCCAGCGCGCCCGCCCGGGCCGCGACGGCGGCCAGCGGGCGGTCGAGATCATCGAGCGCGTGGAGCCGCTCCTGTGACCACCGAGGAGGCGCTCCAGCTCCTCGCGCACCTGTGCGCGAGCTCGGTCGCCGGTTCGCTGCGCGAGCTCGGCCGCGAGATCGAGGTCGGCGGCCCCGAGATCGTCCAGCAGGGCGCCTCGCCTTTCGCGGAGGCTCCCGTCCCCGGCGTCGAGGCGAATGTCGAGCTCGACGAGGGCCTCGCCGGCGAGTCGATCCTGCTCCTCTCGCGGGGAGCCGCCGAGCGGTTTGCGCTCAGCGGCGAGGGCGAGACCGAGCCCGCCGCCGAGGAGGACATGGACGCGGTCGTCGGCCGCGTCGCCGTCCACGTGGCGACCGCCGTCGCGGCGACGGCGGGCGGCATCCTCGGCCAGAACGTCCCGATCGGCGAGGCGACCACGCTCGCCTACGCAGGGGTTCAGGACGCGGGCGGCTCGTCGGAGAAGTCGCCGCACGCGTTCGTCATCCCGTTCACGGTCGACGGCGAGCCGGGCCGGTTCGTCCTCTGCGTCCAGAACGCCTTCCTGATCAAGGCCGCGCCGGGCCTCGACGAGATCGCCGAGCTGAGCGAGGCCGCCGCGACCACCGGCGACGGTATCCCGGACGAGGCCCTGCGCGACATCAAGGTCCGCGTCTGGGCCGAACTCGGACGCGCGCGCCTGCCGCTCGCGCAGGCGGTCGCGATCCCGAGCGGCGCGGTCGTCCAGCTCGACCGCGCGGCCGACGACCCGATCGAGCTCTTCGTCAACGGCCGGCTGTTCGCGCAGGGCCGCCTCGTCATCCGCGAGGACGAGTGGGCGGTGGAGATCGAGCAGCTCGTCCACGACCCGCAGCGCGCCGAGCTCGCCGTCGTCGTGGAGACGAACGGCGGCGCGATCGACGTCGTCGACGTCGTGGACTCCGATCCTCAAGGGGCCGTGGTGGCGGCCGATAACTCGCCCCGGTGAAGCGTTTCCTGTTTCGGCTGGAGCCGCTCCTCAACCTGCGCAGGTTGAAGGAGCAGCAGGCGTTGGAGGCGTTCGCGCGCGAGGTCGCGGAGCAGCGGCGGCTCGAGGTCGAGCTGTCCCGCCGCACCGCGCGGCTCGAGCAGGCGGTCGCGGGCGCGGCCGCAGCCCCGGAGCTGAGCGCGCGGGATCTCGCCGAGCGGCAGGCGTTCGTCGAGCGCCGCGAGCGCGAGCGGCTCGAGGCCGTCGCGCGGCTCGAGCTCCAGACGAAGCGGGTCGAGGCGCAGCGCTCCCGGCTCACCGAGCTCTCCCGCGAGCGCGAGGCCGTCGAGCGCCTGCGCGAGCGCGCGCACGAGCGTCACGAGCACGAGGAGGCGCGCCTGCAGACGGCGTTCCTCGACGAGCTCGCTACCCAGGGCTACGCCCGCAAGGCGGCGGTGGAGGCCTAGGTGTCGCTCCAGAGCGTCATCGACCGCATCGACCAGCTGACGACGGAGCTGCAGCCGCAGCCGCCGGCCCAGCAGGACACGTCGAGCACGTCGTTCGCGGACACGCTCGCCTCGGCGGTGACGCCGACGCCGGCGCCGTCGACGGGCTCGGCCGCCCAGTACAAGGATCTGATCGACCAGGCCGCGGCGAAGTACGGCGTCGACCC
>JAFAIV010000362.1 GCA_019236545.1 Actinomycetota bacterium
GAAGCTCGCGACCTTGAACAAGCCGTTGAGGAAGGGGAAGTTCACGAGGTCGGCCACGATCACGCCGCCGCCCGCGACGAGCAGGCAGGTCAGGACGCGCGGCCAGCGCGGGATGCTCCCGAGCAGGTTCTGGCCGGCGTTGACCGACTCGTAGTAGTTGCCGTCGTTGATCGCGAACTGGCTGATCGTGGCGATGATCCACGCCAGCCAGAACGCGCCGAAGAGCGAGAAGTGCACCGTGTAGCGGAAGACCGCGGCGAAGTCGGTGGACTTCGAGAGCGCCTCCATCATCCAGCCGGCGACGACGAAGAGCGTGAACCAGAACGCCGAGAACAGGTACGTCGTCAGCGGCCACGAGAAGCTCGGCCGCCCGTAGCGCCAGAAGTCCGGCTCGTTGCCCCACATCGAGAAGCCGATCACCGCGACGACCGCGACCCAGAACGGCAGCGCGGCGACCGTGTGCGGCGTCCCGCCGAGCTCGCCGGAGTGGCCGATGATCGCCCGCAGCACCATGTAGATGCACCAGAGGATCAGCAGCGGTGTCACGAGGTAGCGCGCGAAGACGCTGATCCCCGTGAAGCCGAGCAGGTTGTTGAAGATCATCAATCCCGCGAGCAGCAGCGTCAGCGTGAAGATGGCGCTCCAGCCGTAGAACCCGTTCCAGAGCGTGACGAGCAGGTTCGCCTGGTAGCCGACCCAGCCGAGCGGCGCGACGAGGATGAACGCGGACACGACCCACGAGCCGACGAGCCCGAAGATCGAGCGTGTCAGCAGCGCGTGCGTCTGGCCGGTGCGCGCGCCGAGATACGAACCTGTCATCGCGTACGCGACGTACATCCCGTAGCCGACCAGCGTGATCAGGACGGTCATGCCGAGCGAGTGGCCGCCGTCGTGGATCTCGAAGCCGAGGAACATGTACGAGAAGCCGGCGACGAAGGTCGTCCAGAGGCCCATGAAGTGCCACATCGGCCGGCGGCGGTCGAGCGGGACGATCCCGGTCTCGGCCGTCGAGTAGTCGTGCTTGATCGACTCGTCGAGCGTCGCCCGCTCCATCGCGAGGTCCTCGCGGACGTCGTCGATGTCGTGGGCGATCTCGTGGTGGTGCTCGTGGTCGCTCATTGCCCACCCTCCGAAGGGTTGTCACGAACCGGTCCAGCGCGGAGTCTAGGACCGGCTTCGGACGCCGTCAGCGGGCGGTGAACGGCACCTGCAGGCTCGCCGTCCGGCCCCACGGGTCGACGGCGATCACGTTCAGCGTGTAGCTGCGGCCGGCCTTGAGGACGCGGCCGTTGACGCGGAAGCGGACGGCGATCCCGCCGGGGCGGTCGAGCTCGGTCTGCGCGATCTTCGGCGAGGTCCCCGGCTCGAGGGCGGTGTGGCCGAGGCTGCTGCCGTTCCCGTAGAGCGCGATGCGGCCGTTGCCGGGCGCGAGGATGCTCCCGTACGCGCGCACCTGCGAGGCGCACGAGAGGCTCGTCAGCACGAGCACCGATCCGTCGCCGCGCCGAAGCACCTTCACGGGCGTGTGCTGCACGAGCTGCGGCCCCTTCACGGACGAGAGGCTCGGGTCGCCCCAGGCGCCCTGCTGGAAGAGCGCGAGCCGCACCGGCTGGCGGGTGAGGACGTGGAGCGTCCCGTCCTGGGCGACGTAGGAGCCGATCGCGTCCTTCGCCGGGAGCGCGGGCGTCGTGAGGGCCGGGACGGCGGCGTAGATGACGGAGTCGGTCGAGTAGCCGAGGACGGTGCTCGCCGGCTGAGGCGTCGCGTAGCCGACGTCGACCGGCCACGGGAAGCCGCCGGGCGGCAGGCCGTCGACGCCGAGCGCGACCTCGCTGCCGGCGATCGAGAGCGTCCCCGTGAAGGGCGCGAGGTCGACCGTCAGGAGCGCCGGGATGGCGCCGGGCTGCCAGGTGACCGTGGCGCGGCCGTCGGTCGTGACCACGGCCCCGGCCGCGCCCGCCTGCGCGATCGCGCTCGCCTGGACAGCCGTGGGGATCGCCGCAGCCGCGATCTGCGGCGTCACCGAGGTCGCCGCGGAGGTCTGGCCGCCCTTTCCGTTCGCGGTGACGAGGAGCGAGATCGTCGCGCCGATGTCGTCCGGCGTGAGGACGTACTGCGGGCTCGTGGCGGTGGTGATCGCGATGCAGTTCGCGCCGGTCGCGTCGCAGCGCTCCCACTGGTACGAGAACGAGGTCGGGGAGCCGCTCCACGTGCCCGCGTTCGCGAGCA
>JAFAIV010000419.1 GCA_019236545.1 Actinomycetota bacterium
GCCTACCACGGCTACCCGTGGCTGGTCCACCGGCTCACCTACCGGCGCACCAACCACGACAACATCCACGTGCGCGGCTACAAGGAGGAGGGCACGACCACGACGCCGTTCGACATGGTCATGCTCAACGACCTCGACCGCTACCACTTGGTCATGGACGCGATCGACCGGCTCCCCGCGATCGCGGGCAAGGCGGCGCACCTGCGGCAGGAGATGGAGGACGCCCGCCTGCGCGCGCGCCAGCACGCGCGCGAGCACGGCGAGGACGCGACCGAGGTCTCCGGCTGGCAGTGGCGGCCCGAGGCCGCGGTCGCGCCCGGCGCATAGTCACTTCCTGCCAAGGGGGATGCGACGGGGGCGCGCTCGTGCCGACGCATCCTCACGGATGCGGCTGGTGGCGACGAGACGCGCGGCCGGTCTCCAGCTCGCGCAGGACGTGTGGGACGGGAGGCCGAGCTCCGTCCCGCTCGTGAGAGCGGGCGCGAAGCTGACCCCCGAGTGGAGCGAGGCGCTGCTGAGCGCGGGCGTCCACGCCGTCTTCATCGAGGACGAGCTGAGCAAGGGGATCGAGGTCGAGCCCGCCCTGAGCGCGAGCGTGCGCGCGGAGGCGCAGCGCGGCATCTCGCAGGCGTTCAAGGCGGCTCCGGCGGCGCTCGAGCGCGGCGAGCCGCTCGGCGACCAGGCGCTCGGGCAGCTCGAGTCCGTCGCGCGCCTGATCGCGGAGCAGGTCTCCCGGGCGCGGGACGCCGTCGTCGCGTTCAGCGATCTCGGCTGCGCCGACGCGTACACGCTGCAGCACTCGATCAACGTCACCGTCATCGGCCTCCTCGTCGCGCGTCGCCTGTTCAACGACATCGGCCGCCTCGACGGCCTCTCGCGGCGCTCGTTCGAGCGGGTCGACGACGCGATCGTCCGCCTCGGCGTCGGCCTGCTCCTGCACGACATCGGGAAGCTCGCGCTCCCGAAGCAACTCCTCGAGCGGAACGGGCCGCTCGACGCGGAAGAGTGGGAGCTGATGCGGCAGCACACGCTCTGGGGGTACGGGCTCGTCAGTCAGAGCAGGCTGATCAGCTACCACGGCAAGGCAGTCATCCGCTCGCACCACGAGCGCTGGGACGGCAGCGGCTACCCGGACGGCCTCGCGCGCGAGCGCATCCCCGAGTTCGCGCGCATCGCCGCCGTCGCCGACGTCTACGACGCGATCACGAGCGAGCGCCACCACCAGCGGGCCGCGAGCCACGCCGCCGGCCACGCCACGATCGTCGCCGGGTCGGGGACGCAGTTCGACCCGCAGGTCGTCGACGCGTTCCGCCGCGTCATCGCGCCGTACCCGCCCGGGACCGAGGTGGCGCTCCGCGACGGGAGGCGCGCGCTCGTCGTCAGCGTCCCCGAGACCTCGCTCCACCGGCCGGAAGTCCGCATCTTCGCGGCCCGCGACGGCGAGCCGATCGAGCCCGTCGACGTCCAGCTCGCGGAGCGCCCGGAGCTCTCGATCGCGCCGGCGGCGCCCGTCGCGCTCGCCGGCACGGCCTATGCGGCCTGAGCGCTAGCGGTCGGCGCGGGCGTGCACCGCAACCGAGACGACGCCCGGCACGAGCCTGATCCGGCGGACGAGCAGCATCCGCTCGTCCTCGGAGCCGAGCTCGCCCTCGATCGCGACGTCGCCGCTCGTGACCGAGACGCGGAAGTCGCCCGGGTCGAGCCAGAGCTCGCGGATCAGGACGTCCTCGCGGATCTCGCGCGCGATCTGCTCGTCCGTGCGGACGAACGCGCGCACGAGGTCGGCCCGCGTGACGATCCCGACGAGCTTCCCGGCCTCGTCGACGACCGGCAGCCGGTTCACGCTGCGGTCGAGCATCCGCGCCGCCGCCGCGTCGACGCGCCGTGAGGCGCTGATCGTCACGGCCGGCCACGACATCGCCTCGCCGGCCGTCCGCGCCGCCGCCTTCGGGTCGCCGGTCGGGCGGCGCAGGAGCCGCTCGAGCCACGTCTCCGACCGCGGCCGCCGCTCCTTCACGAGGATGTCCGCCTCGCTGACGACGCCGAGCAGACGTCCGTCGGCGTCCACGACCGGGGCGCCCGAGATGCCACAGCCGCTCAGCAGCTCGGCCACTTCCTTCAGGCTCGTATCCGGACGAACCGCCACAACCTGGGTCGTCATCACATCCGCGACGCGCATCTCGATCGCCTCCTGTCGTTCGGTCATCCTCATGGTCGGCTCGAGACGGGGGCGCCGCATCGGTACGGCCTCTGGCCCAGTCGTGGGAAACCCGCAACCGCCGTGCGTGCGCGCGCCGATGCCGCGCCCACCCCGGCCGGAGCAGAGTGAGGCCATCGCGGAACCTCTGAGTTCCGCGTCATATCCGGGCTTTACAGCTCCGGCGCATCCACCACCGAAGCGGCGCCTCCCCTGAGGTGCCGCTTCAGTTACGGGGCGACCCCGACGCGGTGGCGGGAAGACCGCGCCAAGCTGAAGGCATGGACGAGGAGTTCCTCGAGCTGGACGAGCTCGGCGCCGAGTGGCGGCGGGCCCTCGTCGACGCCGAGGACGCGCTCGCCAGCGCAGACGGGCTGCCGCAGTCGAGCCACCTGCCGGCGGCGGAGCAGCAGGCGCGGCGGCGCCACGTCGTGAACGAGCGCGTCGAGACCGCGCACGCCCTCGACGACCTCGCGCACGAGGAGCGGGTGCCGCTCGTCCACCACGTGAACGCGCCGCGGCCGACGCGTGCGACGCTCGGGCTGCCGAAGGAGGTCGAGCTCTGCGTCTTCGACGTCGAGGCGATCTTCGCCGGCGCCGAGGAGCTCCAGGAGGAGGCGTGGGCGGAGGTGCTCGACCCGTTCCTGTTCGCGCTCGCCGAGAGCACCGCGCAGGACATCGGCCAGTACCGCCCCTTCGGACAGGGCGACTACCGGGCCCACCTGCACGGCAAGCCGCGGCTCGTCGGCCTCCACGACTTCCTCGGCAGCCGCGGGATCCGCGTCCCCGAGGAGACGGCGGCCGAGCTGGCGCAGGCGAAGAGCGACGCGCTCGACCGGCTCCTCGAGCGGCGGCGGCCGTCGCCGCTCGGCGGCACGTACTCCTACCTCGAGGCACTGCGGGAGACGGGTCTCCGCGGCGCCGTCGTGTCCGAGAGCGTCCACGCGCGCGAGCTGCTCCGGCACGCGGGCATCGACCTTCCCGTTCACGTCGACCTCGACGGCTTCGACCCTGCGACGACGGCGGTCTTCGCGGCGACGGCGGAGCGCGTGGTTCAGGCGGCGGGGTACGCGGCGGTCATCGGCGTCGACGCCGTGGACGACCGGGCGACGCTGCGGGCGGCGGGCGCGAGACGCGTCGTCAGCGCCCTCGCCGACCTCTACTAGCGGTGCCTACCAGCCCTTGGCGCGGTGCTGCAGCGCGGGCGGGGCGATGCGGATGCGCGCGTCCACGGCGACGCAGCGGTCGGGGAGCGCGAGCACCGGGTTGAGGTCGAGCTCGGCGAGCTCCGGGACGTCCTCCGCAAGGCGGGAGAGGCGGAGCACGAGGTCGACGAGCGCGTCGGCGTCGGCAGGCGGCGCGCCGCGGAAGCCGGCGACGAGACGTCCCGCCTTGCCGGCGTGCACGAGCTCCGACGCGTCGACGTCCGTCAGCGGCGCGAGCCGGAACTGCGCCTGGCCGATCAGCTCGGCCATCACGCCGCCCGGCCCGAAGGCGACGAGCGGACCGAAGACCGGGTCCTGGACGGCGCCCGCGAGGAGCTCCGCACCGCCGCGGATCATCGGCTGCACGAGCAGCGGCGCACCGATCCGCTCGGCGGCCGCGCGCACCTCGGCCTCGTCCTGGAGGTTCAGCGCCACGCCGCCGCTCTCGGTCTTGTGGGCGCCCGCGGCGGCGCTCTTCACGACGACCGGGAAGCCCAGCTCCGCGGCGGCTGCGACCGCCTCGTCGACAGTCGCGACGACGCGCTCCGGGACGACCGGGATGCCGTAGGCCTCGAGGAGCTTCCGCGCCTGCGCCGGCTCCAGCCAGCCGTCGACGCCGGCGACGAGCTCGCGGGCCGCGTCACGGTCGACGTCCAGCTCGGGAACCGTGCCGGCGCGGCGCCTCAGCCAGTCGCCGCGGTCGGCGGCGCGGCCGAGGGCGCGCGCGGCGGCCTCGGGGTACGAGAAGGCAGGCACGGGTGCGGCACTCCGCAGGCTCGGGGGCGCGCCCTTCGCGCTGAGGAACGCGCAGAGGACGGGCTTGTCGGGCGCGGTCGCGGCGGCCCGGCTGATCGCCGCGCCGACCTCGTCCTCGTCCACGCCGACCGTCGGCACGAAGAGCGCGATGACCGCGTCGACGCCGGGGTCGCGGAGGACGATCGGCAGCGCCGCGTCGAAGGTGCTCGCGTTCGCCGAGCCGAGCAGGTCGATCGGGTTCGCCGTGCTGCCCTCGGCCGGGATGACCTGCGCCAGCGCCGCGCGCGTCTCCTCGCTCGGGGTCGGCAGCTCGAGGCCGGCCGCGTCGCACGCGTCGGCGGCGAGGATGCCGAGCCCGCCCGCATTCGAGACGAGTGCGACCCGGCGCCCGTGCGGCACCGGCTGCGAGCTCAGGAGCGTCGCCACCTCGACGAGCTCGTCGAGCGTCCGCGTCCGGATCACGCCGGCCTGGCGGAAGAGCGCGTCGACGGCCGCGTCGGAGCCGGCAAGGGCCGCGGTGTGCGAGCTCGCCGCCTTGCTCCCGGCGCGCGTCGTGCCGCTCTTCATGGCGAGGATCGGCTTCCGCCGCGCGAGCCTCCGCGCGATGCGCGCGAA